>CAZXXM010000138.1:0-8104 GCA_964644715.1 uncultured Salinisphaerales bacterium | reverse complement strand
GCTAGCGATGCTGACTTATCACACGGGCGCGCAACGTACGCGGCCGGTGGCGAAGGAGGAAGAAGATGTGGACGAAGCCAGGTCCCGGGACGACGCTGTCGACGAAGTTCGTTCCTCCGACCAAGCGAAATGCGCTGGTGGAGCGGCCGGAATTGATGGCGCGGTTCCTGCGCGCGCGGGATACCCGGCTGCAACTGGTCTGCGCGCCGGCGGGATACGGCAAGACCAGCGTGCTGGCCCAGGCCTTCGTCCGGCTCGCCGAGGAAGGACACCGGGTGTGCTGGGTGAGCCTGGACGAGGGCGACCAGGACCTCAGCCGGTTCATCCTCTATCTCGTCGATGCCATCCGGCAGGCCGGCATCCGCTTCGGGCAGGGCCTGTCGACCTTGCTCGGATCCGGCGTATCGGTTCCCGGCGACACGCTGAAGACACTGCTGCTCAACGAGCTGGCTGGCCTCGACCGGGAAGTGCACATCTTCCTCGACGACTACCACCTGGTGCTGGGCCACGACATTCGCGAGTTGATCGCCGCGCTGATGCTGTCGCCGGTGCGGACGCTGCATTTCCTGATTGCCAGCCGGACGCCCAATGAGCTGCCGGTCAGCCGCCTGCGCGCGCTCGGCCAGATCCACGAGGTCGAGATCGCGGACCTGATGTTCACCCAGAGCGAGGTCGGCGAGTTCGTCGGTAACGTGCGCGGTACGCCGCTCAGCGAACAGCAGGTAACGCGGCTGCGCGAGGAGACCGAGGGCTGGGCGGCGAGCCTGCAGATGGCGGCCATCGCGCTTCGCGGAATCGGCGACGTGGACACCTTCCTCAACGGCTTCACCGGTGCCCACAAGAGCATCGGGGATTTTCTCAGCGACGAAGTGCTGCGACGGCAGCCGCCCGAGCTGCAGGAGTTCCTGATCGCAACTTCGATCCTGAAGAAATTCAATTCGAGCCTGTGCGACGCGGTGATGGAGAAGCGCGGAAGCCGCGCGGTGATCGACGAGATCGAACGCCTCAACCTGTTCGTCTTCTCGCTCGACACCGAGCATCACTGGTATCGGTATCACCACCTGTTCTCGGACTTCCTGCGACGACGCTTGAACGAGCGCTTCCCGCAGCTGGTCGTCGACTACCATCGCCGCGCGTCGAAGTGGCTCGCCGAGCACCGTTTCATCATCGATGCCATCGACCACTCGTTCCAGGCGGGAGACATGGAGCGGGCCGGAGCACTGCTCGACGCGTCCTGCAGTGATTTGTTCGCGGCCGGTCAGACGACGACGCTCCTGTCCATGTCGTCACGCCTGCCCGACGCGCTGCGCGAACGCCTGCCTCGCCTGCAGCTCGAGCTCGCGTGGTCGAGCGAGCTCTCGTGGAAGTTCGCCGACGCGACGATCGCGATCGAGCGGGTGCAGGCGGTGCTCGACGACTGGCATCTCGACGCGCCACCCAAGTCGCTCCAGGAACGCACATTCATCGAAACCAAGCTGGCCCATCGGCGCATGATGCTGGCGCTCATGGTCGACGACATGCCCAGGACCGAGAAGCTCGCGGTCGGCTGGCTGCAGAACGCACGAACCACCGATCCGTTCATGTGCGCCTCGGCCGGCTCCGCCGTGATGGCTTCGCGGCGCGAGCTGTTCAATTGCGAGGGCGTGGCGACGTCGGCGCGCATGCTCCACGACCGCTTCATCGAGGGCGGCGCGTTCTACGGCGTCGTGTTCCACCAATGCATCGTCGGGGCGACGTTCCTGGCCCGTGGTGACACGCGTCTCGCGCAGGAGGCATACGAGCGCGCCCTGCAGATGGCGGTGGAACTCCACGGCGAGCATTCGGCGCTATACAGCATGCCGGCGCTGATGTTCGCCGAGCTCTACTACGAGCGGAATCAGATCAACCAGGCCGAAGAGCTGCTCGCTCAGCGCGACATCGCGTCGCAGCTCGGGTTCGTCGACAACCTGATCGCCGGTTTCGTGACGCGATCGCGGTTGCTGCGTCTGCGCGGCAGCGTCGCCGAGGCGGAGGGTCTGCTCGGTGAAGGCAGCTGGCTGGCCGAGCAATACGGGTTCACGCGGATGCAGGTCGTGCTGTTGCACGAGCGGATCCAGTTGCTGCTGTCGGCCGGCCGGGGGAAGGAAGCGCATCTGCTGTTCAAGGATTCCGCGCTGACGGCGACGGCAGGCCAGACGCCGGCCGCGGATGGCGCCACGATGACGGATGCCGTGCTGGCGCTGATGGCCGCCAGGCTGGGCATCGAGGCCGGCGAAGAGCGCGGATCGATGGCGACCTTGCGCTCCTGGTATGCGTTCGCGCGGGTGCGCCACTGCCATCGCCTGGCGATCCACGCGGGAGTCCTGCTCGCAAAGGCCACCGCGCGCTGGGGCGACCGGCGCGTCGCGCAGCGCGTCATGGCCGAATGCCTCGCGCTCGGCGAGGCGGGCGGTTTCATCCGCTCCTTCGTCGACGAAGGGGCCGAGTGCCGCGAACTGCTCGCCGAACTGGACCGTTCGAGCCAGTTGCAGGGATCGAGCAAGGGCAATGCGTATCTCGAATGCATCCTGACGGCGATGGGCCACGCGCCCGGCGCCGTGAGTCCTTCCGGAATCGCGCCCGCCGGCCGATGCATGAACCAGGAGACCCTGAGCCAGCGCGAGATCCAGATTCTCGAACTCGGTGCGCGAGGGCTTCAGAACCCCGACATCGCGAGCGCGCTGTTTCTCTCGGAGAGCACCGTCAAATGGTATTGGCAGCGCATCTTCGACAAGCTCGACACGCGGCGACGCCCCGACGCCATACGGCGTGCGCGGCAGATGCAATGGATTGTTTGAACCGCGCGTCCCGACCCGGCTCCTGCCTGCCAACCAAAAGGATCACCCGTTCGCCACCGAAGCGCGCGACGCCGGGGATCGGGCTGCTCTGATCTGACTCTTCCGGTTGGTGGCTGCAAACCATGCGCGCGAAACACTGGCACTCATCAAGGCCAAGGTCCGCTGATGCGGCCCAGGCGATAAGGGCGGCCCTTCGAGGCGTCTGCCCAGCCAGAGGAAGGCACGTGGAAAACTCGATTGCGTTCGCCGATAGGGATACGCCGATGGTTCTGTCCCTGGCCGATCGGCGCGACGCCCCCGGGACGTCGTCCGCGCAGGCATGGTCATCGGGCGTGGACCGGGACGCCTCGGCCTTCGTCGCCGATTCGATGTCCGCGGATGGAGAGATCTGCTCTTCCGGCCGTCTGCATCTCGGATCTTTTTCGTCGTGGAGACGCTTCGTCCAGGACCAGTTTCCGTGGCTGAGCCTTCCCGTCCGCGGAAAGCCCGGCTTTCACGCGTCCGTGACGACGTATCGCGTGGGCCTGACGAGGTTCGCGACGATCGAAGCAGACGCTTGTGAAGCCCAGCAGTTCGTCCACCGCGAGAACGCGGATCATCGCGGCTGCATCAAGGTGATCTGGCAGACGTCCGGACGAATCGAAGTCGAACAGGATGGAAAGTCCTTCAGGCTCGGCCCGGGCCAGGTCGGTGTGTGCGACACGGCCAGGCCGTACCGGATGCGAATCGCCGGACGAGCCGGTGCCGCCGTCCTGCTGTTGCCGTACGACGCCTTCCCGGGATGGGCGCAGATCGGCCCCGAGATCTGTGGCCGCAGCATCGACCAGAGCATCGCGACGCGCGCGGCGCTCGCCGCGCTGAACTCGCTCAACGGCCTGCCGGCGGACGTGGTGGCAGAACAGGGCGGCCCGGTGCTGACGGCAGTGAAGTGGATGCTGAGCAACAGTCTCCGGGCTTCCGATCCGGCAGCGGCCGAAGGCCTGGGAGGCTGCGCGACGCTCATCGCCAAGGCGAGGCGGCACATCGTCGAGCATGCCTCCAACCCCGAGCTCGGGCCCGATCAGGTCGCGTCCGCTCTGTGCATCTCCCGGCGTTCGCTGTTCCTGCTGTTCAAGCGGCACCGGATGACGCCGTCCAGGATGATCCGGGACGTCCGGCTGGACCAGGCGAAGCGGTCGCTCGAGGATCCCGGTCAGGCGCATCAGAAGATGACCCACATCGCGTTCGATGCCGGCTTCGTCGACCACGCGACGTTCAGCCGCCTGTTCAAGGCGCAATTCGGCGTCACGCCCAGCGAGTTTCGCTCGCAGCATTGCCTGGCGTTGTGCGCCTGAAGCGCTGCGCGCCGTCGCGTCGCGGGTGGTGCTCGCCCCCGCGCAAGTCCAACCCTTTTGGTTAGCGGCCACCCCCGGACCCGGCTTCTAGCATTCGATCACGTCAGGACGCAGCGATTGCAGAACGTGCGCCGGCGTCATCAAGCAAGGCTTCGTTTGCCAGATCACACTCAGGAGAACCCGTTCATGGCTGAAATCTTCCTCAAGAACGCGTGGTATTGCGCGGGCTGGGATCACATGGTCCACCAGGGGCGAAAATCGATCGTCGCCCGCAAGATCGCCGGGGTTCGCGTGGTGCTGTACCGCAAGCCCGACGGCGGCATGGTGGCGCTGGAGGACCGCTGCCCGCATCGCCAGGCAGCGCTCTCGCTGGGCCGCAAGGAAGGCAACTCACTGCGCTGCATGTATCACGGCATGAAGTTCAGCAGCGAGGGCATCTGCGAAGAGATTCCGGGCCAGGACACGATTCCCGAGAAGGCCTGCGTCCGCGCGTTCCCGGTGGTCGAGAAGGACAACTGGATCTGGGTCTGGATGGGCGATCCGGCAAAGGCCGATCCGAACCTGATCTGTTTCTCCGTCGGACCCGGCGAGAAGGGCTGGAATCTCAAGACCTCGCAGATGCACGTCGAGACCAACTACCGCTGGGAGATCGAGAACCTCGCCGACCTGAGCCACCTGACCTGGGTGCACGAGAAGACGGTCGGTGGCGACCCTGCCTACGGCCAGATCAAGCCCAAGTACGAAATCACGCCGCGCGGTCTGAACACGATCTTCTGGGTGCGTTCGGTCGATCCCACCGGCGCGGTTTCGCACCTGTTCCCGGCAGGCACCAAGCTGGACATCTGCTTCGACATCCAGCACACCGTGCCCTGCAACTGGATCATGCGCTTTCGTGCTTTCACGGCGGGGACCGCGACCGAAGGCGAGTCCAACGGCAAGCTCGTCGTCGACACCTGGACCTGCCAGACGGTGACGCCCTGCGACGAAGACTCCGTCGACTACTACTACTCCTGGGGCTGCAGCGATGCGACGGAATTCCCGGGCATGAGCAACCTGCTCGGCGGAACGCTCGACGAGGCGTTCACCGAGGACAAGATCATGCTCGAGGCCCAGCACATCCGCCGCAAGGAAGAGCCGAACCGGAAGCTGATCAACATCAGCCACGACGCCGGTCCCGGCAAGATGCTCTGGGTGCTCGACAAGCTGATCCGCGAAGAGGCGGGCGGCATGCCCACGCAGCAGAGCGTGACGGCCTGAGTCGGGACCGTGCTCGACATCATCGAAGTCTCGCCGGCCGACCGTCGGCGTCGCTTCGATGCGGCCGGAAGTGAGGGGCTTTCGCCGGCGCGGACTTCGGATTCCGAGGGACTGCCCAAAGCGTTTGATTGCTCGTAGCCCGGACGAGGTCCGGGGGTTCCTCACAAAGCAGAGCGCAACCCCGGACTTCGTCCGGGCTGCGTTCGCCGCTCTCCAAAAAAATGATTCGACAATCTTCGCGCGCACGGACTCTCGGAGGCATTCGCCGGTGTCGTGCCAAGAACGGGACGCTGCCGCGATGGGCGGTAGGGGGAAACCGCGGTAGCGGACCTTGCTGAAGCTCTAGATCACCATCTGCTTGACCACGCGGAAGGCGTGCACACCGCGCGCCCGAGTCGGCGCGCGCGCGGTCGATGACCTTCCATCGCTCATTCAGCAGATGCTGGATCGAGCATTTCACGCGCGCGAACAATGGAAGACGGCGATCGATTCCGAGCGCAGCGTCGGCATGACCGTCGAGCCGGTAGCGCGCAATTCGTTGTTGCGATGCTGGAAGCGTGGTGGCTCCGAGGCGTCGCGGAGCATTTCCGAAACTGGGTTCGGCCCGGTCAGGGCGTGATCGCTATCTTGAGAACGCCGTCGCGCTGGTGCGCGAACAGGTCATAAGCTTGTTCGATCTGGTCGAGCTTGTAGCGATGCGTGACGAAAGCACCCAGGTCGACGCGGCCTGAAGCGATGATTTCCATCATGCGGCGCATGCGCTCCTTGCCGCCAGGATTCATCGTCGAAGTGATGGTCTTGTTGGCCAGACCGCTCCCGAACGATTCGGCAGAGAACTTCAGCTCGTTGGAATAGATCCCGAGCGACGATAGACATCCGCCCGGCCTCAGGCAGCGCAGGCCCGCCTCGAACGTTGCGTTGGTTCCGAGGCACTCGATCGAGACGTCAACGCCGCGGCCGTCGGTGTGGCGCATGATCGCCTCGTACGGATCTTCTTTCTTGTAGTCGATCACGATGTCGGCGCCGAGCTTCTTGGCCATGGCCAGGCGCTCCGGAACCGAGTCGATCGCGATGATCGTGGTCGCGCCCATCAGCTTGGCGCCTGCGGTCGCGCACAGACCGATCGGGCCCTGCGCGAACACCGCGACCGCGTCGCCGATCTGGACTTTGCCCGATTCGGCGCCGGCGAAGCCGGTCGACATGATGTCGGGACACATCAGGACCTGCTCGTCCGTGAGGTGATCCGGGATCACCGCGAGGTTGGCCATCGCGTCGGGCACGATGAAGTACTCGGCCTGCGTTCCTTCATCGGTATTGCCCAGGCGCCAGCCGCCGGCAATCTGGAAGCCTGACTTTGTGCTGGTCCCGTCCATCGACGAGCAGCCGCACAGGCAGGCGTTGGTCCAGCCGCTGGGCGTGCAGGAGCCGCAGATCACGCGCTGTCCTTCCTTGAAGCCGCGAACTCCTTTGCCCAGCTTCTCGATGATGCCCACCGGCTCGTGGCCCATGATGCGGCCGAGCGGGATCGGAACCTCGCCCTTCATGATGTGGATGTCGGTTCCGCAGATCGTCGTCATCGTGATCCGGACCAGCGCGTCGTTCGGACCCGGCTCAGGGATCGGCCGGTCGTCGAGAACCACTCGGTGTCCGTCGACCAGGATCGCGGCTTTCATTTTTTTGCCATGTGGAATTCCTCCGTTGTCTGTTCAATGTTCTGCAGATGCCGACTCATACCTTTCTGTTGTCCAGGTCGAATTCCATAACTTTCGGCCGCGAAACGGATGCCGAAACCATGCCACTGGAATTCTTCCGCAGTTATAACGGCGTAGCGACATTCAACTGTCGCAGGCGCATGAAGCCGCGTCGCGAAGTTGTTTCAATTGCGACAGTCGGATTTGCCGCTCATCGCGATTGTCGATCGGCGACCACACCCCGAGCCTTCAATGCGTCCAAGTCTTCGCCCTGGAGTCCGAGCCAAGCCTCAAGGATCTCGGCGGTGTGCTGGCCGAGGCGCGGGGGCGATCGCGTGTACTGCGCTGGCGTGGCTGAAAACGCCCCCGGATAAGCCACGGAAGGGATGCGGTGGCCATCCTCGCGTTCGAAATAGCGAACCAGCCTGTGCGCCTCGACCGACGGCTCGGCGAACGCTTGGCCGACCGTATTCACGGGGCCGCAGGGGACATTGCGTCTGGACAGGCTAGATACCAGTTCCGCCATGGGAATGGTTCGAATCGCTTCCGCCAGCGTCTTCTCCAGCGTGACGCGATTGGCGACGCGTAACGTATTGGTCAGGTAGCGCGGATCCTTGGCCAGCTCATCCATGCCGAGTACGGAGCAGAGCGCGACGAACTGGCCGTTGTTGCCTACCGCGATGACGACCGGGCGATCACTGGCTTCGAACACTTTGTAGGGCACGACGGTCGGATGCGCATTCCCTAGCCGACCGGGCGATTTCCCACTGACCAGGAAGCTGAGCGACTGGTTCGCGAGCATCGCAATCTGCGTGTCGAACAGCGAACAGTCGATGTGCTGGCCTTGGCCGGTCCGCTCCGCATGGCGCAACGCCACCAGCACGCTGACTGCGGCATACATGCCCGTCGACAGGTCGGCCATCGCCACGCCTGGCTTGGTCGGAGACCCGTCGGGGTGGCCGGTGATGCTCATCATTCCGCCCATCGCTTGCGCGATGAAATCGTA
>CAZXXM010000137.1:0-8152 GCA_964644715.1 uncultured Salinisphaerales bacterium | reverse complement strand
TCGCTTCCTTGCTCGTCTTCTCGCCGTAGATGACTTCGACCAGCGGCATGCGGTGCACCGGGTTGAAGAAGTGCATGCCGAGGAAATTCTCAGGATGCTTCATCGCGGTGGACAGGTCATCGATGGAGATCGACGAGGTGTTCGACGCGATGATCGTGCCGGGCTTCACCGCGGCCTCGACCTCGGCCAGCACGGCCTTCTTGATCTTGGGATTCTCGACGACGGCCTCGACGACGACGTCGACGGTGCCGAAGTCGCCGTAGTTCAGCGTCGGGCGGATGTGACCGATGATTTCACCGGCCTTGGCCGGCGTCATCTTCTTGCGCTCGACTTCCTTGGCCAGCAGCTTGCTGGCTTCGGTGATGCCGAGATCGAGCTGCTTGTCGGCGATGTCCTTCATGATGATCGGCGTGCCCTTGGCCGAGCTCACGTAGGCGATGCCGCCACCCATGATGCCGGCGCCGAGCACCGCGGCCTGCTTGATCGGTTTGCCGGCCTTCGCGTAGCCCTTGGACTTCTTCTTCACGATCTGGTCGTTGAGGAAGAGCGTGACCATCGCGTCGGCCTGCCAGGTCTTGGCGACCTTGGCGAAGCCCTGGCCCTCGATCTTGATCGCCTCGTCGCGGCTCTTGCTCGCGCCCTTCTGGATGCCCTTCACCGCTTCGAGCGGCGCCGGGTAGTACTTGCCGGCCTGGCTCGCAACGAAACCCTTGGCGGTCTCGAAGACCATCATGGCTTCCATCTGGTTGAGCTTGAGCGGACCGGTCTTCTGCGCGCGACGCGCCTTCCAGTCACGCTGGCCGGCGATGGCCTGCTTGAGCACCGAGAGCGCGGCAGCCTTGAGCTTGTCGGGCTGCACAACCGCGTCCACCGCGTGCATCTTCAGCGCCACGTCCGGCTTGACCGGGTTGCCTCCCGCGATCCATTCGATGGCGTTGTCGGCACCGATGAGGCGCGGTGCGCGGACCGTTCCGCCGAACCCCGGAATGATGCCGAGCTTCACTTCGGGGAAACCGATCTGCGCGGAGGTCGACATCACGCGGTAATCGGTGGACAGGCACATCTCGAACCCGCCGCCCAGCGCCACACCGTTGATGGCGGTGACGCTCGGGAAGGGCAGATCTTCGATGGAGATGAACGACTTGTTGGCTTCCCAGGTCCAGGCCGCGATTTCTTCCTCGGATCCTTCGAAGATTTTTCCAAATTCGGTGATGTCGGCGCCGACGATGAAAACGTCCTTGGCCGACGACACGATCAGGCCCTTGATGTTCTTGGCCGCCGCCAGGGCGGCCCCTGCTTCGGCGAGTTCGCGCACGGTGCGGGCGTCGAACTTGTTGATCGCCTCCCCTTCGCGGTCGAAGATCAGCTCGGCAATCTGCTCTTCTTGATGGACTACCACTTTCAACGACTTGCCTTGATACATGGGGATCGTGCCCTCGACTGGCGATTGGAAAGAAGATGGGAGGCGCCGGCGGCGGCGCAAGGGCGCTCGGGGCCGGGAAGCGGAAGGGGTCGCGGATCATAACGGCCGCCGCGCTGCACCGTAAACCGTGCACATTTTTGCGAGAAAGACGGAAAATCCAGTGAAATCCTTCGTTTGACAGCCAAATACAGCGCTGTCTATTCTCGAAGCGCAGCGTCTCTCTCTAATAAGAAGTCACTTAAGGGGAAGGTCATGGCAGCCAGGGACACGATCGATCAACTCAAGGCTCACATCGAGCGGCTGCGTCGCGACTCGCTCGACGTGGTGACCAACGCCAGTCGCATCGTCTTCGAGGGCGTGCAGAAACTCGCCGAGCAGGAGCTCAAGGCACTCAACGACTATTACAAGAGTGCGGTGAGTTCGGCCAAGGCCGCCAGCAGCCCCGGCGATCTGGCATCCCAGCAGCTCGACCTGCTGCAGGACACGGTACAGAAGGTGATCGCGGCGGCGCGCGAATCGCTGTCGATCATCTCGGACACCCGCGCAGAGCTCACGCGCCTGCTTGGCTCGGGCACTGCGGCGCTCGACGGCAAGGCCCTGAGCAAGGTCACGGCGCCGGCACAGAAGGCCATCGAGGACGTCAAGAAGGCCGCCGCCAAGGCGCAGGCTTCGGCGGCCAAGACCGCGGCCGAGATGAAGAAGACCATCGAGAAGGAAATCGCGGCGGCCGAAAAGAAGGGCAAGGCAGCGCTCAAGCAATCCGAGAGCAAGGCGCGTGCGGTGACCAAGGTGGTCAAGAACAAGATCGGCTCGGTGCTCGACATCGCCGCGCCGCCCGCGGCCGCCAAGAAGGCGGTCACGTCCAAGCCTTCGCCGGAGTCGCGCGCCGCCCGCGCCGCGAGCAAGGCGAAGAAGCCGACGAAGAAAGGCCCGCTCGCCGGCAGCACGATGCCGCCGAAAAAGAAAAATAGTGGAGGTTGAGGTCCTTCCGCCGCCGGCCACGTGCCGGCGGTTTTCGTTTGGGCGCCTGCGGGTCGCCGTTCCCTCTCTCGGCGCTTTTCATCGGCGACCGGCTTCGCGTTACCCCGCACCCGCGGACGCAAAGAAGGGCTCGCTTCGCTCAGAATGAGCGTCCCTCTCCACGCCGCTGTCGCCGCATGACCGCTGCCGGTACTCCGCTGTCGATCGACCTGAGCACGGAAGCCTGCCGGCTTCTCGCGGACGCCAGCCGGCTGCGCCTGCTGATGCTGCTCGAAGCGCAGGCTCTGTCGGCCGCCGAACTCACCGAGATCACCGGACTGGCGCAGAGCCGCGTGTCGACGCATCTGGCGCGATTGAAGAAAGCCAATCTCGTGCGCGACGAGCGCACCAGCGGCGCGGCACTGTATTCGACCAACACCGATGCCCTGGCGCCGGCCGGTGCGATCTGGAACCTGTTGCGGCCGCAGCTCGACGACCCGCAGGCCCGGCTGGACCGCGAACGCGCCGGAGAAGTGATCCGCAACCGCAAGCTGGGTCAGACCTGGGCCGAGTCGGTCGCCGGACGCATGGAACTGCACTATTCGCCCGGACGCAGCTGGGAGACCACGTCCCGGGCCCTGATGACGCTGCTCCAACTCGGGGACGTGCTCGATCTTGCATCCGGCGACGGCGTGTTCGCCGAGCTGATCGCGGCACGAGCCGGCAGCGTCACCTGCGTCGACGTCAGCGAGGCCGTGATCCAGGCGGCGCGGAAGCGACTCGCGAGCTTCCCGAACGTGGCGTTCCATCTCGGCGACATGCACCGCCTGCCGTTCGCCGACGCCAGCTTCGATCACGTCTTCGCGATGCACGCGCTCAGCTACAGCACCGAGCCCGCGCGGCTCCTGAAGGAAGCGGCACGCCTGCTTCGTCCAGCCGGCAGGCTCGTCGTCGCGGTTCTGCATCGCCACCAGCACGAGGAAACGCAACGCGCGTACGACCACGTGAACCTGGGACTCGAAATCGAAGCGCTGCGCGGGCTGCTCGAAGGCGCCGGGCTGCGCGTGGAAGAGTGCCGCGTCACGTCACGCGAAGAGCGCCCGCCCTATTTCGAAGTGATCACGGCGCTCGCCCGCCGCTGATTCCGCGCTGGACCGATGATCGCCGCCACGAGGACCGCCGGCGACACCCCTACGGGGCGGGGGCGGGCAGTTCCTCGCTCCACACGAGCTTGGTCTTCTTCGCGATGGACTTGAGCCGCTCGAGATGCGCCGCGCGTTCGTCTTCGTCGGCGAACAAAACCAGCTGCACCTGTTCCTTGACCCCCAGGCGCTGGGCCCAGGAGACGCGCGCTCCATCGGCACTGCGGACCTGCGTGGAATCGAGCGTCAGCATCGACTGCCCGCCGGTCATCGCGAGATAGACGTCCGCGAGCAGGCGCGCGTCGAGAAGTGCGCCGTGGTACTCGCGGTTGGAGTTGTCGACCTCGTAGCGCCTGCACAGCGCATCGAGGCTCGCCTTCTGCCCGGGATGGAGCTTGCGCGCCATCTGCACGGTGTCCGTGATCGCGCAGATCTGGCCGAGCGGTCGGCCGACGCCACTCAAACGGAATTCCAGGTCCAGGAAGCCCACGTCGAACGGCGCGTTGTGAATGATCAGCTCGTCGCCGGCCAGCCAGTCCCACAGGTCCTTGGCGACCTGCGAAAAACTCGGCTTGTCGGCAAGGAATTCGTTGGTGATGCCGTGCACGTTAACGGCGCCGGCCTCGACCTCCCGTCCCGGATTGACGTACCGGTGAAAGTGATTGCCGGTGGGCCGGCGATTCACCAGTTCGATGACGCCGACCTCGATGATGCGATGCCCGAGATCGACCGACAGGCCGGTGGTTTCCGTATCGAGGACGAGTTGACGCATCGGCTTGCGGATGGCGTGGCGAGGGACGATGCCGCGATGGTACCGGGCCCGGGCACGACGGCACACATGCTGCGTCCCAGCAGCATGTGCATTCCGTTCTGCATGGCGATCGGTCCAGCCGTACCGCGCGCGTCCGCCTCCGCACGAACCGCGGGCGGCGCCTTCACCGTGCTGGTGCACGTGCTGCTGATATGGGCACTGATGCGGCCGCTCGACGAAGTCCCGGATGAGCCCGCAGCGTTGCCACCGTTGAGGGTGCAGCTGCTCGGCGCGCCCTCGATCTTCGCGGCACCTGCGCCGCTCGAAGCCGTTCCCGTGCTCCCGGAACTCAGCGTCTTGTTACCCGCGTTGATCGTGCGCACGCCCGCACAGATCGAGACTCCGATGGTCCCCACGCCCTCTGCATCGTTCCCGGCAGAATCCACCTCCGCCGCTGCCAGCCCTGAGATGACAGGCGCGGGCCCGCAACTTCGCCGGAGCGACGGCAGAGCACCGGACTGCCAACTGCCGGGGTGGCTGAATCTGGTGAGCCAGGCAATCGGGTTCAGCCTTCGTTATCCGGCGCAGGCGCGCCAGCTGGGGGAGATCGGTACCGCCTACGTGCGCCTGAACGTCTCGCGGACCGGGCGCGTCCTGGAGTTTCCGCTGTTGCGAAGCTCCGGCCACCGAAGCCTGGACGACGAGGCACGTGACGTGGTGCGCCGCATTGGTCGCTTCGCACCCGTGCCGGTGACGGACTGCGTCGGATACGACGTGATCGTCGTCGACCAGCCGATCCGTTTCGGCAGCTGACCGCCAGCGCGGCGAAGCTCAGCCCAAGGTGGCGATGCCTTCGTTGGCCAACTGGTCCGCCAGTTCGTTGCCGATGTCGCCATTGTGGCCCTTGACCCAGCGCCATTCGACCTCGTGCTTCGAGCGAGCGCTGTCGAGACGCTGCCAGAGATCGAGATTCTTCACCGGCTTGCCGTCCGCGGTCTTCCAGTTCTTGCGCTTCCATCCGGGCATCCATTCCGTGATGCCCTTCATGACGTAGGTGGAGTCGGTGTTCAGCACGATACGGCAGGGCTCGCGCAAAGCCTCGAGTGCCTGGATCGCCGCCATCATCTCCATGCGATTGTTGGTGGTCAGCGCCTCGCCACCGCACAGGCGCTTCTCGTGTTCGTTCCAGCGCAGCCAGGCGCCCCAGCCCCCACGACCCGGATTGCCCTTGCAGGCTCCATCGGTATACGCCACGACTTCCTTCATGCCGCGGGCGCGGGATCCGAAGGCGGCTCGTTGCGCGACTGCAGACCTTCCCCCCGTCGCGCCGCGGGCGAGGCCACACCGACCAGCTGACGCACTTGCGCGCGCTGGACACGGCCGACGAAGTTCATCGGCAGCACGCGCTTCCTGGCACTGAGCAGATAGGTTTCGGCAAAAGGCCGCGTCAGGCTGGCAATGCTCCAGGGCTCGCCGTCGGAACGCGGGGCGTTCCAGGGGAATCCCACCCCGAAGCGGCGCACCTCGGTGACCTCCAGGTCCAGCAGTTCGAGCCAGTCGCACAGGCGCCCGACGCTATAAAAGCGCGCGCCGGCCGGAAAAGCGCGATAGCGAAGACCCAGACGCTGGCGCAGCCCCCAGACGCCCCATGGGTTGAATCCCACGACGAACAGGCGGCCGCGATCGGTCAGGACGCGATTGACCTCGCGCAGCAGATTGTGCGGGGTATGCGTGAACTCCAGCGTGTGAGGCAACACCACCGCATCGACGGTCTGGGCGGCGATCGGCAGGCGTTCAGTTTCCGTGAGCGCGGTCGCGCCGAAATCTCCGACCGTTCCGAGTACAGCGTGGTGCAAGGTCTCGGCACCCTCGAGCAATTCGTTGCCGCGGCCCCAGGAGCCGATCTGCAACACGTGGCGCCCAAAAACCTCCGGCAGCACTCGACCGAGTTCGCGCTGCTCGAGCTTCAGCAGTTCCCGGCCCCGCGGACAGCCCAGCCACTGCTCGAGCGCGCGACGCGTGAACGGCCGGCCACCCTGCGGCAGACGCCAGGCGCTCATCGGAGTGTGAATCGGCAAGACATCGCCGGATTCTACGCCCGCGGCGCTATCATCGATGCCCCATCGAACCGGAATGCGCCATGCCGACGATTCCACCGCTCGAACTCATTCCCGTACCGGCGTTCGCAGACAATTATCTGTGGACGCTCGTGCGCGGTACCGATGCCGTCGTCGTCGACCCGGGCGATGCGGCACCCGTCGAGAAAGCCCTCACCGATAGGGGACTGCGGCTCGTCGCCATCCTGGTCACCCATCACCATCCCGACCACATCGGCGGGGTCAAGGCCCTGCTGTCGCGGCACGACGTGCCGGTCTACGGCCCCCAGCGCGAGCGCGACACGATCAAGCAGCTCTCGGTGGAACTGGTCGACGGAGACCACGTGGACCTGCTCGGCCGCAGCTTCGAGGTACTCGAGGTCCCAGGACACACACTCGGGCATATTGCCTACTTCGCCCCGGCACACGAACTCGAAGGGCCGATCCTGCTCTGCGGCGACACGCTGTTCTCGGCCGGCTGCGGTCGACTGTTCGAGGGCAGCCCGGCGCAGATGCACGACTCGCTGTCACGTCTGGCGGCCTTGCCCCCGGCGACCCAGGTCTACTGCACGCACGAATACACGATGTCGAATCTTGCGTTCGCGCAGGCCGTCGAGCCCGGCAATCAAGCCCTGCTCGATCACATCGCGCGGGTGCGCCAGTTGCGCGGCCAGGACCTTCCCAGTCTGCCGTCGAGCATCGAGCTCGAGTTGCGCATCAACCCCTTCCTTCGCACGGATCATCCCTCCGTGCGCAAAGCCGCGACGGCAAGGGCTGGGCACGAAACCCTCGATCCGGTCGAGACATTTGCAACCCTGCGCGCGTGGAAGGATGTTTTCCGGCCGCCCGCGGCGGTCTAATTCGCGTTACCTTGAGAACCGATTCGCGCACCGGCTGTCGGACCATCCGACACGCCGTTCGGGTGCTCTCGGCATCGGCCTCGACAGCGAACATCATTTGCTAAACTCGCGCGCTCAATATCGGCACCCCGACCCCCTGATGCCTTATTTCTCTGGCCCAACGGCCCTGAGACACTTCTGCGTCTGTGCCCTGTTGGCCGTCACGGCTACGGGGGCGCACGCAGTGGCGCCTGCCCCGGTCGACGATGCCGCGATCACGCTCGACCAGACCGTTCAGGCACTCAAGGACGAAACGATCCAGTTCAATCGGGATGCGTTGATGGCCGAGGAGGCCTTCCTCTATCCCCCGCAGAGCCGGTTGTCCGTCTATGTCAGCACCACGCTGACGAACGTGCTCCTGACGGATTTCAGCCTGACGCTCGACGACCGCCAGCCGGTGAACTATCACTATGGCGACAACGACTCCCGGGCACTGCTCGTCGAGGGGGCCTTGCAGCGTCTGCTGATCACCAATGTCGAGCGCGGATCCCACCGCCTGCGCGTCAGCTATAAAGGCAATTACGTCGTGGGCGACAAGGAGCCGCTGCCGGTCACCGGCCAGTTCGAGGCCGTCTTCACGAAGGATCTGGAGGCCGCCGAAGTGGAACTCCAGATTTTTCGCGGTCGCAACAAGACCGAGCCGGCCATGAAGCTCAAGGAATGGAGGGCGGCGGAAGAATGAAGCGTCGCCTGGTCGTGCCGACAGCGCTGTCGGCTCTCATTTTCTCGTTCGCCGCCTCGGCGGACACCTACGTCCCCGGCTCGGCCGACGATCCGCATGTGCGATCGGCGATCTTCCTGGGTGGCGACGAACGTTTTTACTCCGCGATCACCGAGCTGCAGAAATTGCAGCGCGCCGCAGGCAGTGATTTCGAGGCCTC
>CAZXXM010000136.1:0-8204 GCA_964644715.1 uncultured Salinisphaerales bacterium | reverse complement strand
GGCCTTGCGCTGCTTGTCGTTCATGATGTCGTACACCATCCCGTGCACCTGCTTGTGATCAAGCGGTGGCAGGTTGATGCGCTTCATCTCGCCGTCGACACGGATCATCGGCTCGACCCCAGCCGACAGGTGGAGGTCCGAAGCCCCGTTTTTGACGCCGAACGTCAACAGCTGCGCGATATCCATGAGTCCCCGAAAGCGTTGATGCGTGCCTCCCCGATGCGACCGACACTAGCGGCAAAACCAGCCGGAAAGCAACAGACTTAGATGCAAAACCTCAAGGAAAGCCTGACCGCGGTTCGCGCCCGGATCGAGCGTGCCTGCGCCGCCTCCGGCCGCCCTGCCGACGCGGTGCGCCTGCTCGCCGTTTCGAAGACGTTCGGAGCGGATTCGATCCGCGCGGCGGCCGAGGCGGGACAGTCTGCTTTCGGCGAAAACTACGTGCAGGAGGCCCTGGACAAGCGGGCTACCCTGGCCGACCTGCCGCTGGAATGGCATTTCACCGGCCCGATCCAATCGAACAAGACGCGCGACGTCGCGGCCCACTTCCACTGGGTGCACGGCATCGACCGGCTCAAGATCGCGCAGCGTCTTTCCGACGCGCGCGACCCCATGGCCGCGCCATTGCAGGTCTGCGTGCAAGTCAACATCTCGGGCGAGGACAGCAAGTCGGGCTGCGACCCGGCTCAGGCCCCGGCGCTTTGTGCCGCGGTGGCGCAACTGCCGAAGCTGCGGCTTCGCGGCCTGATGGGAATTCCGGCACCGCTCGCGACCGCCCGTGATGCGCATGCGCCCTTTCGCAAACTGCGTGAGCTGTTCGAAAGCATTCGCGCGTCCGGCCTGCCGCTGGATACCATTTCGGCCGGCATGACCGACGATCTGGAGATCGCGATCGCCGAAGGCTCGACCTTGGTGCGCGTCGGCACCGCCATTTTTGGACCACGGACCCCTACATGACCCAGGACGAAGGCAAGCGCGAAGCCGCGCGCGCCGCTCTCAAATATCTGCGCCCCGGCGAGCCGATCGGTATCGGCACCGGCTCGACGGTGAACCATTTCATCGACCTGCTGGCGCCGCACAAGCCGGACATCCCGGCCGCGGTCTCCAGCTCCGAGGCTTCCACGGCGCGGCTCAAGGCACTCGGCATTCCCGTGGTCGACCTCAACGACGCGGGTTCGCTGTCGCTGTACGTCGATGGCGCCGACGAGGCCAATCGCCACCTGCAACTGATCAAGGGCGGCGGCGGCGCGCTGACGCGGGAGAAGATCATCGCGGCCGCCTCGCGCCTGTTCGTGTGCATCGCCGACGAATCGAAGCTGGTTCCCGCGCTCGGCAAGTTCCCGTTGCCGGTCGAAGTTCTTCCGATGGCGCGCAGCTACGTGGCGCGCGAGATCATCAAGCTCGGCGGCCAGCCCGAACTGCGCACCGGATTCACGACGGACAACGGCAACCCGATCCTCGATATCCACGGCCTGCGCATCGAAAAGCCGCTGGAACTCGAGCAGCGCATCGCGATGATCGCCGGCGTCGTGACGGTGGGACTGTTCGCGCACCGGCCCGCGGATCTGCTGATCCTGGGCGGCGCCAAGGGCATCCAGGAACTGAAAGCCGCACGCGCATAACCCTGCGCCCCGACGAAGCCCGGGGTTTCTCCAGCCAGGAGACGCAACCCCGGACTTCGTCCGGGCTACGGCATTGAAGGGCGCGATGCGGTCTAGTGCACTTTCCGTGACTTGCCGGCCCGGCGTGCGGCGTCCCGCTGCGGTCGACCCGAGGCGCTTCGATCCCAGCCCGGACCTTGCCGTGGACCACCGGCGGGCTTGGGCGCAACGCCTTCGGGCAGCTTCATCGCCGAACGTTTCGGCTCCGGCTTCGGGGCAAGCGCATCGGCGGGCACTTCGGCCGCGGGATCGGCATCCCCTACTTTCGTCTGTGCTGGCTTCTTCGGGTTCATGCCAAGGTCGGGCGGATCACGGGTGGATCGATCGGAACGAAGTGTAGCCAATGCCTGTCCCACCCAGCGCTGACCGTTATCATCGCGGGCACTCATTTCGTTTCCTCACTGATCCCCTGCTCCGGAGCCGGACCATGCGCTTTCCGCTGATTTCTTCGATGACGCTTTCGCTCGCCGTTGCGGCCCTGCCCGCTCTGGCCCTGGCCAAGGACGACGCCTTCGCCGGAATCAAGGAGGCTGCCAAGGCGCAGGCGAGCAACAAGATGGCCGAGAAATTCAACCTGCCGAGCGCGGCGCCGGCAGGTGCCAAGGTGTACATCGTCTCGCCCGCCAACGACGCCACGGTCAGCAGCCCGGTCACGGTCGTGTTCGGCCTGTCCGGCATGGGTATCGCACCGGCCGGCACGCAGATCGAAGGCACCGGCCATCACCACCTGCTGATCGACGATCCCACCGTCGATTTCGCGCTGCCGATGCCGACCAGCGATCAGGTCGTCCACTTCGGCAAGGGCCAGACCGAGACCACGGTCAAGCTCAAGCCGGGCAAGCACACGCTGCAGCTCGTGCTCGGCGACTGGAAGCACCAGGCGTTCAATCCGACGCTCGCGTCCGACAAGATCACCATCACCGTCAAGTAAAACGAAGGTCACATGAAGATTGAGAACAACAGTTTCCTGGTCAGCGGCGGCGCGTCCGGCCTCGGGGCCGCCACCGTGCGCAACCTCGTCAAGCTCGGCGGACGCGTCGTCATCGCCGACCTCAACGAGGTGGGCGGCCACGCTCTGGTCGCCGAACTCGGCGAACAGACCCGCTACATCAAGTGCAACGTCGTCAACGAAGACGATGTCCGCGCCGCGGTGCAGCTGGCCAAGAGCGCATTCGGCGGCCTGCACGGGGCGATCAACTGCGCCGGCATCGGTTCGCCCGCCAAGGTCCTGAACAAGGACGGCACGGCGCAGGCGCTGGAAGTGTTCACCAAGGTCGTCAACGTCAACCTGATCGGCAGCTTCAACGTCATCCGCTTCGCCGCCGAGGTGATGAACGCGCAGCAGCCCAACGAGGAAGGTGAGCGCGGCGTGCTGGTCAACACCGCCTCGATCGCCGCTTACGATGGCCAGATCGGCCAGGCCGCCTATTCGGCCTCCAAGGCCGGCCTGATCGGCATGACCTTGCCGATCGCACGCGAATTCGCCCGCATCGGCGTGCGCATCGTCACCATCGCGCCGGGGCTGTTCGAGACGCCGCTGATGGCGCAGCTGCCCCAGGAGATCCAGGATTCGCTGGGCAAGAGCGTGCCGTTCCCGTCGCGCCTGGGCCGTCCGCCCGAGTTCGCACACCTGGTGCAGTCGATCCTCGAGAATCCAATGCTCAACGGCGAGACAATCCGTCTCGACGGCGCGCTGCGCATGGCGCCTAAGTAGCCGCATGACGTAGCCCGGATAAAGTCCGGGGAGGTTCTCGACGCGCGATCCGATCGAGCAATCGAGCCGCCCTCCCCGGACTTCGTCCGGGCTACGGGTTGAAAGCCTTCGCGCCCTGGCCCGTGGCGCTGCGGCCGCATGAGCTTCACCGGGCCATGCCTAGAATCCGCGCATCCTCTTTTCCTTCCAGCGCGGAGTCGTTCCCATGAAGCAGACCATCAAACGCGTCGCCATCCTCGGCGGTGCCCGCATCCCGTTCGCCCGCTCCAATGGCGCGTACGCGGAGGCTTCGAACAAGGACATGCTGACCGCCTCGCTGCGCGGCGTGGTCGACAAGTTCCAGCTCCACGGCGAGCGCCTGGGCGAGGTGGCGGCCGGCGCGGTGCTCAAGCACTCGCGCGACTTCAACCTCTGTCGCGAGTCGGTGCTCTCCTCGGGTCTGTCGCCCGAAACGCCGGCGTACGACGTGCAGATGGCCTGCGGCACCGGCCTGCAGGCGGCGGTCAACATCGGAAACAAGATCGCGCTTGGCCAGATCGAAGTCGGCATCTCGGGCGGGGTCGACACGACCTCGGACGCGCCGATCGGTGTCAACGAAAAGCTGCGCAAGATCCTGCTGGAAGCCAACCGCGCGAAGACCGGCGGCCAGCGTCTCAAAGCCCTCGCCAAGTTCCGCCCGAGCATGCTGGCCCCCGCCATCCCGGCGGTGACCGAGCCGCGCACGAAGATGAGCATGGGCCAGCACACCGAGGTCATGGCCAAGACCTGGGGGATCACGCGCGAGGAGCAGGACCAGCTCGCGTTCGAATCGCACATGAAGGCCGCGGCCGCCTACGAGTCCGGTTTCTACAGCGACCTGATCGTTCCGTTCCGGGGCCTGGAACGCGACAACAATCTGCGCGGCGACACCAGCCTGGAAAAGCTCTCGTCGCTGAAGCCTGCGTACGACCGCGCCAACGGCACGCTCACCGCCGGCAACTCCACGCCGCTGACCGACGGGGCCTCGACCGTCCTGCTGGCCAGCGAAGAGTGGGCCGCGGCGCGCGGCCTGCAGCCGCAGGCCTACCTGACGCACGCCGAAACGGCGGCCGTGGACTTCGCGACCGGCAAGGAAGGCCTGCTGATGGCGCCCGCCTACGCCGTTCCGCGCATGCTGGCGCGCGCGGGCATCAAGCTGCAGGACTTCGACTTCTACGAGATCCACGAGGCCTTCGCGGCCCAGGTGCTATGCACGCTGAAGGCCTGGAACGATCCGAAGTTCTGCAAGGAGCAGCTGGGCCTGTCGAGCGTGCTCGGAACGATCGACCGCTCGCGGATGAACATTCGCGGCGGCTCCGTGGCGCTGGGTCACCCGTTCGCGGCAACCGGCGGGCGCATCCTGGCGACGCTCGCGAAGATCATCGACGAGAACCGCGGCGGCCGCGGCCTGATCTCGATCTGCGCGGCCGGCGGCCTGGGCATCACGGCGATCGTCGAGCGCTGAGGCTCGCGTAGCGGGTGAAACCCGGGGATTTTCCCTGCCCGCCCGAAAATCTCGCGCGAAAGGGAACAGCCCCGGGGTTCACCCGGACCACGGGGTTACGTCTGATCCCAAACCCGGTTCCGGATCCCGGAGCCGTCGGTGACGAAGACAACGCTTCTTCGATCGCCTTGCAGCCCGCGACCTCCGCGTCGTCAGGCGGCATACTTATCGCATCGAGCCTGGTTCCGGACCAGGTCCGGTGCGGCGCGGGCCGCTCCCACCGCGACGCGAAGGACCACAGGGACAATGACAGCCCACGGAGCCTGCATGAGCCTGATGCGAACCAAGCCGGTCGCAGTCGACGCGAACACCGGCCTCAAGCGCTGCCTGACTGCGTTCGATCTGACGCTGCTGGGCATCGGTTGCATCATCGGCACCGGCATCTTCGTCCTCAGCGGTGTGGCGGCGGCGCAGCACGCCGGCCCGGCGATCGTGCTGTCCTTCATTCTTTCCGGCACCGCCTGCGGTTTCGCGGCGCTGTGCTACGCCGAGCTGGCGAGCGCGGTCGGAGGTTGCGGCAGCGCCTACGGCTACGCCTATGCAGGGATCGGTGAATTCGTGGCCTGGATCATCGGCTGGCTGCTGATCCTTGAATACGCGGTGGCCACGGCAACGGTCTCGATCGGGTGGTCGGGCTATCTGTCGAGCATCCTCGACGCCTTCTTCGGCGTGCACCTGCCGGCACAGTACATCTCCGCACCGGCCGAAGGCGGCATCGCCAACGTACCGGCGATGCTGATCGTACTGGCGCTCGCCGGCCTGCTTTCCTGGGGCGTCAAGGAGTCGGCACGATTCAACGGCGCCATGGTGTTCGTGAAACTCGCGACGATCCTGGCCTTCATCTTCATCGCCGGCCAGCACGTCAACGTCGACAACTGGCAGCCCTTCATTCCGGAGCGCGTCATCGACGCCGACGGCCACGGCCACTACGGCTTGATGGGCGTGACCACAGCGGCCGCGCTGATCTTCTTCGCCTACATCGGTTTCGACGCGGTCTCCACCGCGGGCGAAGAGTGCGTACGTCCGCAACGCGACCTGCCGATCGGCATCCTCGCGTCGCTGGGCATCTGCACGGTGCTGTACATCGTGGTGTCCGGAATTCTCACCGGCGTGGTGCCGTATCAGCAGATCGATCTCAAGGCGCCGGTCGCCGAGGCCATGAGCGGTCTGGGCGTGGGCTGGGCCAAGGGCGCCGTCGCCACCGGCGCGATCTTCGGCATCACCACGGTGATGCTGGTCCTCTACTACGGCCTGACGCGCGTCGTGCTGGCGATGTCGCGCGACGGCCTGCTGCCGGCATCGATGGCCTCCGTGAACCCGCGCACGCAGACGCCGGTCCGGCTGATCCTCAGCAGCGGCGTGCTGATCGCGCTGGTGGCCGGCTTCTTCCCGATCGGCAAGGTCGCGGAGCTGGTGAACCTGGGCACGCTGGGCGCGTTCTTCCTGGTCTGCGCCAGCGTGATGATCATGCGGCGCACGCGGCCGGACATGGTTCGGCCGTTCCGCGTTCCGTTTTCGCCGGTGCTGCCGGTACTCGGCATGGCCTTCTGCGCCTGGCTGATGATCAGCCTGCCGCTGATGACCTGGATGGCGTTCTCCGTGTGGTTCAGCCTGGGCATGCTGGTGTACTTCGGCTACTCGCGCCGTCACAGTTCCCTGGCCATCGCGGCGACCTGATCGAGCACCGGCACCATCGGCTGATGAGTTCCTTCTTCGCGTTTCTCGAGCAGGTCAATGCGGTCATGCTGTCCGTTCCGGTGCTCGCCACGCTGCTCGGCACCGGCGTGCTGTTCACGCTCTGGAGCGGCTTCTCGCAGTACCGCGCGCTGACGCATGGCGTGGCACTGGTCACGGGCCGAGGGATCGACACCCGCGGCGGTCAGGGCGCACTCACGCATTTCCAGGCGCTGACGGCTGCGCTGTCGGGAACGGTCGGCCTGGGCAATATCGCCGGTGTCGCCATCGCGGTGGAGTTCGGCGGACCCGGCGCCGTGTTCTGGATGTGGGTCGTCGGCATCGTCGGCATGGCGCTCAAGAGCACCGAAGTCACCTTGGCGATGCTCTATCGCGACATGAGCGATCCGGACGATCCGCACGGCGGGACGATGTACGTCTGCCGTCGCGGCCTGGCCGCGATGGGCCCGCTCTGGGGCGCGCTGGGCAAGATAGCGGGCGCTTTCTTCTGCATCGCGATGCTCACGTTCGCCGTCACCGGCGGCAACATGTTCCAGGCCTGGAGCGTGGCCGACACGACGCAGGCTTATTTCGGCGTTCCTCAATGGATCAGCGGCACGATCCTGGCGCTGCTGGTCGCGCTGGTGGTGCTCGGCGGCGTCAAGCGCCTGGGCAAGACGGCGGACAAGCTGGTGCCGCTGATGTGCCTGGTCTACGTGGTCGCCGGACTGTACGTGCTCAGCACCAACGCGCAGGCGCTGCCTGACATCTTCCGATTGATCTTCCGCAGCGCGTTCGCGCCGGCCGAGGCGGTCGGTGCGTTCACCGGCGCGAGCCTGGGCATGGCTTTCATCTTCGGCATGAAGCGAGCGCTGTTCTCGTCCGAATCCGGATTGGGCACGGCACCGATGGCGCACGCTGCGGTGAAGACACCCGAGCCCGTGACCGAAGGCGTGGTCGCCGGCCTCGAACCCTTCGTCGATACGCTGGTGGTGTGCACGATCACCGCACTGGTGATCCTGTCGTCCGGGGTATGGAATCGCGGCCCGGTCGGCGCCTGGGCGGTTCCTCCGGCGATGGCGCAGGTACAGCCGGGCGAATGGGAGCCCGCGGTGCGTGAACTGCCGACGCAGTCGACGGAAACGTTTCGCCCGGGAGATCCGGTATTCGTGATGCTCGAAATCGACGGCGAACGAGCACGCCTGTACGGCGAGGTCGCGGTGCTGGAGAGCGGCATCGGTATCCGGTGGCAGCGGCACGTCGGGGTGTCGACGCCGGTACTGGTCGAGCCCGGCCTGTTCGTCGACTACCGGGGCTCCACACTCGCGGCGAAAGCCTTCGACACCGCGCATGACGGTCTGGGCAAATGGATGGTGACCACGGCGGTCTGGCTGTTCGCGCTGTCGACGATCATTACCTACGGCTATTACGGCGAGCAGGGCATGCGGTACTTCGGCGTGAAGGATCGAGGCGTGCTGGTCTATCGACTGCTGTGGTGCGTGCTGGTCGCGGTCACCTGCCTGGGTTTCATCCGCACCGCCCGCGAAGTCGACACGCTGTCGACGGTCGCACTCGGCTTCATGCTGGCGGTGAACCTCCCGGTCATGTTGTTGCTGGGTACGCGCGCGATGGG
>CAZXXM010000135.1:5062-8239 GCA_964644715.1 uncultured Salinisphaerales bacterium | reverse complement strand
TTGCGTAGAGCCC
This sequence comes from uncultured Salinisphaerales bacterium, assembly GCA_964644715.1. GTDB lineage: Bacteria > Pseudomonadota > Gammaproteobacteria > Nevskiales > Nevskiaceae > Panacagrimonas. Next base: position 8,226 of record CAZXXM010000135.1, on the reverse strand, counting down.
ATCGTCAGAACCAGCAACCCGATACGAGCGCCGATGACGTCCCGGAACGCTGCTGATTTCATGCTGCTTCGCGTGGCGACTTGCGCCGCACCCTCACGTTCTTCGAAGCGCAGATCTTAACGAAGCGCGAGAGCGGAGCGCCGCGCCTGCGACACGGGCCCGCTCGTGCGCAAGTTGCTCAAGCCTTGCGCTGCTGCCGTTTGGCCAATCCCCCCAGGATCGCCTGGTAGGCGCTCGGCATCAGGCGCTGCATCGCATCGATGGCATAGGCATCCGAGCCAATCAGCACGCGCCGCGAATTCTTCTCCACCCCTTTCAGGATGGTGTGCGCGGCTTGCTCCGGCGTCGTGCGGAACAACTTCTCGAAATTCTTCTTGCTCTTTTCCTGGCTCTGGCCGGTGATGGACTCGGCGCTCTTGTCGAAGCGCGCCGCATTGGCGATGTTGGTCTTGATGCCACCGGGATGGACGCTGGTGGCGCTGATCGGTGCACCCTCGATATCCAGCTCCTGGCGCAGCGCCTCGGTGAAGCCGCGCACCGCGAACTTGGTGGCGTTGTAGGTGCCCTGTGTCGGCACGCCGATGATGCCGAACACGCTGGAGATGTTGATCACGTGCCCGTCACCGGAGGCACGAAGGTGCGGCAGGAAGGCCTTCGTGCCGTGCACGACGCCCCAGAAATTGATCCCCATGATCCACTCGAAGTCCTCGTAGGACGCGGCCTCGATCGTGGAGCCGTGCGCCACGCCGGCGTTGTTGAAGATCAGGTTCACGCTGCCGTGGTCGGCCACGACCTTGTCGGCCCAGGCGTGCACGTCCTGGCGATTGGCCACGTCCAGCTTCTGCGAGGTGATCGTCACGCGACCCGCTTCCTGCGCGAGCCGCACCGTTTCGGCGAGGCCTTCGAGGTTCACGTCGCTGAGCGCGAGGTTGCAGCCGCGTCCCGCCAGATCGATCGCGAGCGCGCGACCGATGCCGGATCCCGCACCGGTGATGGCGGCGACCTTGTCCTTGAAATTCTTCATCTGGGCTCCCTGATAGTGCTTGTCTTTCGAATGACGGCGACGAGGCGGCCGATCAGGCCGCGCCACGCACCTTGACCGGCTCGATCACGTAGCGCTCGGCATCGAAGCGCTGCGTCTGACGCCGGAACTGCCACGTCGCTCCCGGCCACAGCGTGACATTGCGTCCGTTGCGATCCAGATACCAGCTCTGGCAGCCGCCGGTATTCCACACCGCCTTGCCGATGCGCGCCTGCAGGCGGTCGTTGTATTCACGCAGCGCTTCGGACCGCACCTCCACGGTTCCCGCGGAACGCTGGCGCATCGTCTTGAGCGCGTCGCTGATGTAGGCCACCTGCGACTCGATCATGAACACCATCGAGCTGTGACCCAGGCCGGTATTCGGCCCGACGATGAAGAACAGATTGGGAAAACCGGCCACCGTGGTGCCCTTGTAGGCCTCGGCTCCGTTCTTCCAGGCGTCGAGGATGTCGATGCCGTTGCGGCCGAAGAACACGCCGCGCGGCACCGGGTCCGCCGTCTGGAAACCCGTGCCCCAGATGATGACGTCGACTTCGCGCTCGCTGCCATCGGTGGCGACGACGCTGTTGGCGCGGATCTCGCGCACGCCGTCGGCGATGACCTCGACGTTGGACTGCGTGAGCGCCGGGTAGTAATCGTCGGAAATCAGAATGCGCTTGCAACCGATCGTGTAGTCCGGCGTCAGCTTCCGACGCAAGACCGGATCCTTCACCTTTCGCCTGATGTGAGCGCGCGCAACCAGCTCGAACAGCTTCATCAGCCGCGGGTCGACGGTGAAGCCGAGGATGCGCGATTCGAGCGTCCAGTAGATCGCTTTGCGATACAGGTTCTGCAGGGCCGGAAAGCGCTTGAAGAGCCGGCGCTCGACGGCCGAGATCGCTCGATCGGGCTTGGGAACGATCCACGGCGGCGTGCGCTGATACAGGTCGACACGGCCTGCGAGCTTCTGGATCTGCGGCACGAACTGGATCGCCGAGGCGCCGGTGCCGATCACGGCGATGCGCTTGCCCGCGAGGTCGACGTCGTGACGCCACTGCGCGGAATGGAACTGCACGCCCTGGAACGAGGACTTGCCTTTCAGATCCGGGATCACCGGGTTCGACAGCCCGCCCATACCGGAGATCAGCACGCGAGCGGTGAAACTGCGGCCGTCTCGCGTCGACACGGCCCACTTCTGCAGATCCTCGTTCCACCGCGCCGACGTCACGTCGGCGCCGAAACGCAGGTGAGGCCCCAGTCCGTGCTTCTCCGAACAGGCGCGCAGGTAGGCCCAGATCTCGCCCTGCCTGGCGAACATGCGCGACCACTCGGGATTCTGCTCGAACGAATACGAGTAGAGATGCGACTGCACGTCGCAGGCGCAGCCGGGATAGTTGTTGTCGCGCCAGGTCCCGCCGACGTCGGCAGCGCGTTCGAGGATGGCGAAGTCGTGCTGCCCTTCTTCCTTGAGCTTGATCGCCATCCCCAGCCCCGCGAAGCCGGTGCCGACGATGAGGGTGTGAAAGTCCGTAACCGATCCCGACCCGCCCGACCGTCCCGCCGAATCGAATGCCATCTGCTCTCGCTCCTCGTGATCGCGCCCTGTGGCGCTTCGGAAAACCCCGCCGCGAGTCGATATTGACAAGCTGCGTTGTCACTTTATTTCTGACAACGACCCATGTCATATTGCCGTGGTGAGCAAGCGACCTGTCCCACCGGCCAAGCGCCCACGGCCCGAGTCGAAGACGCGGCGATATCGCGGGGTCGACGCGGCCGAGCGCGTGCTCGAACGCCGCCGGCAGTTCATCGAGGCCGGTCTCGAATGCTTCGGCACGCGCGGCTACCACGCCGTCACGGTGCGCGAGCTCTGTACCGAGGCCCAGCTCACCGAGCGCTATTTCTACGAGTCCTTCAAGGACCGCGAGGCCTTGTTCGCCGCGCTCTACGAAGACCTGGTCGAACGGCTGCGCAAGGACTTCACCGCCGCCGTGCTGCCCAAGGCCCGGTCGCTGGACGAGATGGCGCGCGCCGGCCTGGGCGCGTTCTATCGCGGGCTGCAGAAGGACCCACGCCTGGGTCGCATCGTCATGGTCGAGGTGCTCACGGTGAGCATCGAGATGGAGCAGCGCGCGATGCGGGCGAC
>CAZXXM010000135.1:0-4962 GCA_964644715.1 uncultured Salinisphaerales bacterium | reverse complement strand
GTGCTGCTCATCGCCGCCTGGTTCCATCGTCCCGGCCTGCCGGCTTATCACGAACATCTGATCCCGTCGCAGGCCTCCGCCTCCCCGCAAGCCCTGCGCGCGACCTGGCTCGGCGTGACGGCCCTGCTGCTCTCCGACGGCCATAGCGCGGTGATGATCGACCCTTTCTTCACGCGTCCTCCGGGGCTGCTGTCGATGGCGCTCGACCGCGAGATCGCGCCGGACGAAACCCTGATCCGGCAATGGCTGACGCGGCTCGGCGTGACGCGGCTCGACGCCGTTCTGGTCTCGCACTCGCACTTCGATCACGCGATGGATGCCGGCGCGGTAGCGCGCCTGACGGGCGCGCGGCTGGTCGGTTCCCCGAGCACGCTCAACATCGGGCGAGGTGCCGGGCTGACCGAGGATCGTCTAATGGGCGTGGATCCGGCCACGCCGCTGAAGTTCGGCGATTTCGACGTGAGCTTCATCGAAAGCGCGCATGCGGGAAGAACCGGCGGCAGGCCGACCGGCAACATCTCCGGGCCGCTGGCTCCGCCGGCGCACTACCTGGACTACAAGCTCGGCGGCACGTACTCGATCCTGGTTTCGCATCCGCAGGGCAGCCTGCTGCATCACGGCAGCGCCGGCTTCATTCCCGGTGCGCTGCGCGGGCGGCACGCGGACGTCGTCTTCCTCGGCGTCGCCCTGATCGACGAGCTCGAGCCCTACCTGCAGGAAACGGTGGACGCGGTCGGGGCGGCACGCGTGATCCCGACACACTGGGACGATTTCACGAAGCCGCTCGACGCACCGCTCGTCCCGATGCCGTTCGCGGTCCGCCTCGACGATTTCTTCGACGGCATGCACCGGCTGCGGCCCTCGGTGAAGGTCGAGACGATGCTCCCCGACCACGCCGTGACCTTGTTCCCATCCGACGCTCGACGCGAATAACCGGGCGCGACGTTCGCCGTTTCGGACGAATCGTCCGCGGACGTCTCTTGAACTCCGGGTTCACGGCAGAATCGAACCTGGGAAGGTCACACAGGTGACCCCCCTTCCCGCCGACGGAGAACGATCATGACCCTCGAATGCGATCTGCCCGCTGCCTCGCGCAGCGCGCCTCACCACAAATTTCCGGATCCGCCGGAAGACCTGCCGACGAACGATGGCCCGCAGAGCGTCGTGCTGGCCGGCGGCTGCTTCTGGTGCGTCGAAGCGGTGTACCGCCAGCTCGACGGCGTGCTCGACGTCACCTCCGGCTATGCCGGTGACCAGGAGTCGACGGCCAACTACGAAACGGTCTGCTCCGGCCGGACGCGGCACGCCGAAGTCATCAAGATCGACTACGACCCGACGCGCATCAGCTTCGGCCGCCTGCTGAAGGTCTACTTCAGCGCCGCACACGATCCCACGCAGCTCAATCGGCAGGGCAACGATCACGGACGCCAGTACCGCTCGGCGATCTTCTATGCCGACGATGACCAGAAGCGCGTCGCCGAGGCCTACATCCGCGCACTCGACGCCGCCAAGGTGTTCCGCGCGCCGATCGCGACCACGCTCGAACCGCTCGAAGCGTTCTACCGCGCCGAGGCCTATCACCAGGACTACGCGGCGCGGAATCCGTACCAGCCGTACATCGCCGGCGTCTCGATGCCCAAGGTCGAGAAGACACGACAGTATTTTTCCGACCAACTCAAGTCGTGACGCTGCCCGGGTAGCCCGGACGAGGTCCGGGGTTTCTATCGCAATACGAAGCGACATCCCGGACTTCGTCCGGGCCACGGGCTATGGCGGCACCGGACGCCGAGAACGTCTCACCACAGCGGCCCGGTGCGCTGCCGCTGCACCTCGTAATCGGCCACCGGCGCCGCCGAATGGCCCCAGGACGCACGCAGGTAGCTGAGAATGTCGGCGATCTCGCCGTCGCCGAGTTGCGCGTAGTACGGCGGCATGCCGAAGGGCTGCGGGTTGCCGGCGGTCGCCGGCGCATATCCGCCGTAGAGAATCGTGCGGATCGGATTCACCGGGGACGACATCGTCAGCGCACGATTGCCCGCCAGTGCGGGCGCCGACGGGGCATGCCCCTCGCCCTGCTCGCCGTGGCAATCGGCGCAGTGCTTCGCGTAGTGGCGGGCGCCGCGTTCCAGGCTCGCCTGCCGCTCGCGCGCGGAGGGCTGGCGCACGAACCGCGGCGGCGACACGGCGCGATCCGGCAGGGTCTGCAGGTAGGCGGCCATCGCGCGCACGTCCTCCACGTCCAGGTGCTGCAGGCTGTCGTAGACCACCTCGGCCATCGGGCCCATCGCCGACGCCTTGGCCGACACCCCGTCGTGCAACAGCGCGACGATCTCGTCCTCGCTCCAGTGCGTCACGCCGGCCTCGGCGCTCGACTCGAGCGTCGGCGCATACCAGTTCAGCACCACGCCGCCTGCCGGGTTGTCGCGCGAGATCGTGGCACCCAGCGCATTGCGCGCCTCGTGGCAGGCCCCGCAATGCCCCAGGCCCTGGACGACGTAGGCGCCGCGATTCCAGCGCGCGTCCTTCGCTCCATCGGCTTCGAACACACCCGGGCGGAAGAACAGCGCTCGCCACGCGACCAGCAGCCAGCGCTGGTCGTACGGGAAGTCCAGCTCGTGCGGACGATTCGCCTGCGCCACGGGCGCCAGGCTGCGCAGGTAGGCGAGGATGGCGTCGGAGTCCGCGCGGTCCAGCTTCGTGTAGTGCGTGTACGGGAACGAGGGATACAGCGGCGCACCGTCGGGCCGCTTGCCCTCGTGCAGGGCGCGCCAGAAATCCTCGTCCGTCCAGCGGCCGATGCCGGTGTCGCCGTCGGGCGTGATGTTGGGCGAGTGGAAAGTCCCGAACGGCGTCGGAATGGCGCGTCCGCCGGCATAGACCGCTCCCCCGCGGGCGGTGTGACAGCCGCGGCAGTTCGCGGCCGTCGCCAGGTAGGCGCCCCGCTCGATCGCATCCCCACGATCGGCGGCGATCCGCGGGATCCCGCCGCGCGACGCTGCGGAATCGCCGCGCAATCCCATCCAGGCCGTGCCGGTCACGACGGCGCCCGCGAAGAGCACCAGCCCGATCGCCCAGCTCGTTGCGCGGTTCATGACCGAGGCTCCAGGCTGCCGCAGCGCATCGGCGGTTCGATCAGCGGCTCGCGACGCGCCGAGGAAGGCGTGGGAACCGGCTGTGCCGCGAGCCAGGCCGCGGCGGCTTCGACGTCGGCAGGCTGCATGCGCAACGCGATGTCGGCCATGCAATCGGGTGCGCGCGCCTTGCGGGAGTGCTCGCGCCAGGAACCGATCTGCGCAACGAGGTAATCGTGCGGCAGGCCGAGCAATCCGGGCACCGCGGGCTCGATGCCGGTCAGGCGCTCACCATGGCAGGCGCTGCAGGCCGGCAGCCGGCGCGAAGGATCGCCCTGCTTCACCAGCTTCTCGCCCAGCGCGATCACCGCGGATTCGCGGGCGCCGGGAGCGGGTGGCGGATACGGCAGCTCGATCGCCGCGAAGTGCTGCGCCATCTGCATCAGGTAGGCATCGGTCTGGCGGTCGAGCAGATAGCTCATCTCGGCGTGCTGCCGGCGGCCGTCGCGAAAATTCAGCAGCTGCTCGAACAGGTAGCCCGCCGGCTTGCCCGCGATACGCGGGAAGAAGCCATCCGGCGTCGCGCGCCCCTGCTCGCCGTGTCAGGCCACGCAGGGGCGCATGCGCTGCGCAAAGCTGTCGCGCTCGTCGGCGGCGACCGGGAAGGCCGACGCGATCGCCGCGAGCGCGATGCCGATCAGCGTGGAACGGTTCGGCTTCATCCCGCGCCCGTCGCCCGGCTGACGACGATGCGGACCACCGCGACCAGGCTCAGCGCGAACGCAGCGGTCAGGGCCAGCGCGACGGCGAAGAACAGCACGGGTGAACCGCGCGAGAAGTCGCGTTCGCGCGCCCGTGAGTTCTGCACGCCGAAGAAGGCCGCCAGGACGCTGCCGATCGTCGCGGCCAGGCCGACGCGCTTTTCGGTCTGCGAGGGCTGCGGGGATTCGGTCGTGAGCCTCTGCATGGTCCTACTCCGGTGGTTCAACACGGGAATTCTAGGTTTCGGTCGCCTGACCCGGCAGGTACAGATGCCCCAGAATCGCGGCATAGCAGTTGGCCGCCCCCGCTTCTTCGCAACCTTCATGAGCCTGTACGAACAACTCGCCGAGGACGTGCAGCAGATGATCGCCACCGGGGCCCTGGCGCCCGGCAGCCGCCTGCCCTCGGTGCGCACCTTGCGCAGCCGGCGCGCGGTCAGCCAGGCAACGGTGCTGCAGGCCTATGCCTTGCTCGAAGCGCGCGGCGCGATCGAGAGCCGGCCGAGGTCGGGCTACTTCGTCGCCCCCGGCGCCGCCACGTCCCGCGCCGCCGCGCCGCCGATCGATCCGCTGGCCGCGCCCGTCGACGTGTCGGACCTGGTGTTCCACATCCTGGGCGCGACGCGCGAGCGGCGGCTGCTGCCGTTCGGCTCCGCGTTCCCCAGCCCGCTGCTGTTCCCGCTCGACGCGCTGGCGACCTCGCTGTCGCGCAGCACGCGCCGCCTCGACCCGTGGACGACGGTCACCGACCTGCCGCCCGGGAGCCTGGCGCTGCGCAACGAGATCGCGCGCCGATACCTGGCCTCGGGTGTCGAAGTCGCCGCCGACGGCATCCTGGTCACCAACGGCGCGATGGAAGCGCTCAATCTCTGCCTGCAGGCGGTGACGAAGCCCGGCGACATCGTGGCCGTCGAATCCCCCACGTTCTACGGCGCGCTGCAGGCCATCGAGCGCCTGGGACTACGAGCGGCGAAGGTGCGTACCGATCCGGTCGACGGTATCGATCCCGATTCGCTGCGCGAGGTGCTCGATGCGCAGCCCGTCGCTGCCTGCTGGTTCATGAGCAGCTTCCAGAATCCGCTCGGCGCAACGGTGCCCGACGCACGCCGGCCGCAGATCGTGCAGTTGCT
>CAZXXM010000134.1:4649-8284 GCA_964644715.1 uncultured Salinisphaerales bacterium | reverse complement strand
CGGTCGAATTGATCCGGTCCGAGGTCGCGGCGGTTCGCGCCGCCACGGACCTGCCATTCGGCGTGAACCTGATTCCGGCGGCGACGCCGGAAGCCCTGCTAGAGGCACAAGTCCAGACCTGCATCGAATGCCGTGTGCCGGTGGTGGCGCTGTTCTGGAGCCTGAAGCCGGGGTTCGTCGAACGCTTGCGCGACGCCGGCATCGTCGTCGTCTGCCAGGTGGGTTCGCTCGACGAGGCACTCGCCGCGCAAGCGGCCGGCGCCGACGCTCTGATCGTTCAGGGAGTCGAAGCCGGCGGACACGTGCGCGGACGTACGGCGCTGGCCGAGCTGCTGCCGCAGATCGCCGCGGCCACGCCGCTGCCGCTGCTCGCGGCGGGCGGCATCGCCGATGGACAGGACCTTGCCACGGCGATGGCGCTCGGCGCCCAGGGCGCCGTGATCGGCACCGCGTTCGCCGCCACGGAGGAATCGTTCGCGCACGATTTCCACAAGCAGCGTCTCGTCCAGGGACGTGCAGAGCAGACCCGGCTGACGGATGCGTTTCACATCAACTGGCCGCGCGAGGCGCAGGTGCGCGTGTTGTCGAACAGCGTGACGCGCGGCGAGCACGGCAGTCCGGATGCGATCGGTCGCAAGGTGATCGGCGACGAGGAAGGCCGGCCGATCTATCTGTTCAGCACGGACTCCCCGCTGCGCTCGATGACCGGCGATTTCGAGGCGATGGCCTTGTATGCCGGGCAGGGCGTCGATCGTGTCGACCGGATCCTGCCGGCGGCCGAACGGCTGCGCGAGATCGTGTCGCAGGCCGCATCGTGGGTGGACAGCGGCGCCGCCGCGCGTGTCCCGGCCGGGATGCCGTGCTCGTCGCCGTGCCAGCTGCATGAGCTGGATCCGGGGCATCTGGGGCATTGGAGCCGCGAAGCCTGCATCGATGCCCTCAATACCTTGCTCGAAGCCGAGCGTGCCGGTGCGCGCGTGGCGATGCTAACTGCGTCGCAACTTCCCGAAGGCACGACGCGGCAGCTCGTGCTCGACATCCAGCGTGACGAGGCCCGTTGGTGCGCGGTGCTGACGCGGGCCTTGCGATCCTTGCGCGCGGAGCCTTCGCGAGCGACCGGCGCCTTCCTCGGCAAGGCGATGGCGATCGCCGACGTTGCGCAAAGACTGGCGTTCCTCAACCGAGGACAGGACTGGGTCGTGCGCAAACTGCAGGAGATGTTGCCGAAGATCGCTGACGACGCCCTGCACGCCGATCTGAGCGCGATGCTCGACGCCCACTTGCGCAATATCGCCAGGGTGGAGTCGGGTCGGAATTAAGTTCCGGTTCGGCTGCGGTGGCTATGTCTCGAACGGTCTCCCATCCCGGAAAGTCCGTCATGAGCAAGCCCGGCACGACACAGAACCGCAAGAAGGACAGCGAAGGCCTTCATCACCCCGATCCGCTGGCGCCGACCGATCCGCACCCGCCGGCGGACACGCCCCGCACGTCCGAAGAAACGCCGGACGAGGCGGTCGAGGGACGTGATCGCCTGAGCGAGAACGAAGACCGCCGGATGGATCCCGGTCTCTCGGACTCGGCCCACTCGTGACGCCGGTCTGGATTGCTTGCGATGGAAGGATGCGAGGAGATTGAACCTCGGGGTCGGTGACCCGGTGCAATTCGTCGAGGTCGCCATCGGCATGCCGATCTCGGCGCGCGCCCCGGATTGCCACCGCGCCGTCATCGTCGGTGCGTAGCGTTGCAGCTTCCTCGTTCATCGGCGCTCGCAGCGCCGCGGTGCCCATGCGCGCGAATCTTCCGGCCCGCTGGGCCGCGTTCCGTTACGGTGTGAAGCGCCTCCTGGCGTTCATCGTGGTTCCGATCCAGGGAGGGCCGCTGAGAGGTTGTCTCTGGGGCGCGTTCTGCGGCATCCGTTACCTGCGCGGCGACTACGACGCGCGATACATCGCGCGGCTCCGCGACCTCCTGCTGCCGGGCGACACGTTCTACGACGTCGGCGCGCACGTGGGTTACTACGCGGTCTGCATGTCGAGGCACGTGGGTCCCGACGGCCGTGTCGTCGCGTTCGAGCCCCTGCCGGTCAACCTGCGCTTCCTGCGCCGGCACCTGAGGCTGAATCGTTGCGACAACGCCGTGCTCGTCGAGGCTGCCGTCGGCGAGCACGAGGGGCGGGCGACGTTCGGGGCGGCCAAGGGCAGCGGCCGCGGGGCGATCGGCGTGGTGATCGGCCAAAGCGTGCGCGTGACCCGCATCGACGATGTCTGGGCCGGCGGCGACCGCCCGCCCCCGACCTTGATCAAGATGGACATCGAGGGCGGCGAGCTCATGGCCCTGCGCGGCGCCGATCGCACGCTGCAGGAGCACCGGCCGGTGGTGATGCTCGCGGTTCACGGCGAGGATCTGCGGCGCGAATGCACGATCTGCCTGCAGGCCCAGGGTTACGAACTGGTCTGGTACAAGCCCAACAGCTGCATTGCGGTGGCGTCCGAACGCTCGGACCAGCTTCGCGCCGTGCGCCTGGCCTGGGCCCCCGCACCGTAGATACCGGACGAAGTCCGGGGTGGCTCTCGCAAGTCAAGCTCAGCCGCGGCTCTTTCGCTTCGCGAAATTCAACCTCCGGGCTACCGGTGCGGCCAGCGGACCGCCTGGATCATCTCGTCCTTCCGGCTGAAGCCGGACCCCGGCGGCTGGCGGACACTGTCGCCGATCCGACAGGGACGTTGCATGACCCCATCCACGACCAACCCGCCGCCGTACGTGCCGCCGCACGGCCTCTTGTCCGGCCGCTCGGTGCTGATCACGGCCGCGGCCGGCGGCGGTATCGGCTTCGCGACCGCGCGGCGGGTGCTCGAGGAGGGCGCGCGAGCCCTGGTGATCGCCGATATCCATCCGCGCCGGCTCGACGAGGCCGTCGCCGCGCTGCGCAAAGATTTTTCTGATCGCCAGATCGACGGCCAGCTGGCCAACGTAACGATCGAATCCGAGGTCCAGGCGCTGGTCGATTTCGCCGAGACCCGGACCGGCGGCGTCGAGGTGCTGGTCAACAACGCCGGCCTCGGCGGGTCCCGCCGTGTCGTCGACATGAGCGACGACGAGTGGCACAAGGTGCTCGACGTGACGCTGACCGGCACGTTCCGCATGACCCGCGCGATGCTGCGCAAGATGCAGCCGCGCGGGCGAGGCGCGATCGTCAACAACGCCTCGGTGCTGGGCTGGCGGGCGCAGAAGGAACAAGCCCATTACGCGGCGGCCAAGGCTGGCGTGATGGCGCTGACGCGCTGCTCGGGGCTCGAAGCTGCCGAGTTCGGCGTGCGGATCAACGCGGTGTCGCCTTCGATCGCATTTCACGAACACCTGAAGAAGACGGCGCCGGCGGAATTGCTGCAACAGCTGGCCAGCCGCGAGGCGTTCGGCCGTGCCGCGGAGGTGTGGGAGATTGCGAACGTGATCGTGTTCCTGGCTTCCGATTACGCCTCGTATCTCGTCGGCGAGACGATCTCCGCTTCCAGCCAGCATCCCTGAGAATTCCGTGACCAAGACCGTCTTCGATTCCGCCGAATCCGTTCTCGCCCGCGTCGGCCAGGAACTGGGTGTCAGCGACTGGCTGGGCATCGACCAGGCACGCGTGAACC
>CAZXXM010000134.1:0-4549 GCA_964644715.1 uncultured Salinisphaerales bacterium | reverse complement strand
GGCCAGGAACTGGGTGTCAGCGACTGGCTGGGCATCGACCAGGCACGCGTGAACCTGTTCGCCGACGCCACCGACGATCACCAGTGGATCCACGTGGATCCGAAGCGCGCCCAGGAAGGTCCGTTCGGCGCCACCATCGCGCACGGCTACCTGACCTTGTCGCTGATCTCGCGCTTCATGCCCGAACTGCTCGAGCTGCGCATGCGCATGGGCGTCAACTACGGGACCGACAAGGTGCGCTTCCCGGCGCCGGTGAAGGTCGGCGACCGCATCCGCGCGCGGGCGCTGCTGGTTTCGGCAGAGGCCACGAAGGACGGTGGCATTCAGGCGAACATCCGGGTGACGGTGGAGATCGAGAATGGCAGCAAGCCGGGCTGCGTCGCCGATACCATCGCCCGCTACTACTTCTGATCCGAAGAACACCATGAACGAAGCCGTCATCGTCGCCGTCGCCCGCACGCCCATCGGCCGCGCGTATCGCGGCGCCTTCAACGACACCGAGGCGCCGGTGCTGGGCGGACACGTGATCCGTGCCGTCGTCGAGCGCAGCGGCGTGGATCCCCGGGAGATCGACGACGTCATCGTCGGTGCCGTCGCGCAGCAGGGCACTCAGGCGCACAACCTGGGCCGTCTCTGCGTCTACACCGGGGGCCTGCCGGAGACCGTGGCCGGCATGACGCTCGATCGCCAGTGCTCGTCGGGTCTGATGAGCATCGGCTTCGCGGCGCGCAACGTGATGTCGGGCGAACAGGACATCGTCGTCGCGGCCGGCGTCGAGTCGGTCTCGCTGGTGCAGAACAACCACAAGAACAACTACCGCGCGCAATCGCAGGCGGTGCTGGCGCTGCAGCCCAACGCTTACATGCCGATGATCGAAACTGCCGAGACGGTGGCCGAGCGCTACGGCATCTCGCGCGCGGCCCAGGACGAGTACGCGTTCCAGAGCCAGCAGCGCACCGCGGCCGGCCAGAAGGCCGGCGCCTTCGACGACGAGATCGTGCCGCTGACGACCGTCAAGCAGCTGTTCGACAAGGACGGCAGCCCGACGACCCGGGAGACGGTCAGCTTGTCGCGCGACGAGGGCAATCGTCCCGAGACCACGCTGGAGAGCCTGTCCGCGCTCAAGCCGGTGTGGAAGAACGGGCAGGTCATCAAGGAAGGGCGCAACGTCACGGCGGGCAATGCCTCGCAGCTCTCGGACGGTGCGGCGGCGGTGCTGGTGATGAGCAGCGCGCAGGCCAGGCGCCGCGGACTCAAGCCGCTCGGCATCTACCGGGGCACCGCGGTCGCGGGCTGCCGGCCGGACGAGATGGGCATCGGCCCGGTGTTCGCAGTGCCCAAGCTGCTGGCCAAGCACGGGCTGAAGGTTTCGGACATCGGCCTGTGGGAACTCAACGAGGCCTTTGCGGTGCAGGTGATCCATTGCCGCGACACGCTCGGCATTCCGAACGACCGGCTGAACGTCAACGGCGGCGCGATCTCGATCGGCCATCCGTTCGGCATGAGCGGCGCGCGGCTGACGATGCACGCCTTGATCGAAGGCCGCCGGCGCGGCGTGAAGTACGTGGTGACGACGATGTGCATCGGCGGCGGCATGGGCGCGGCGGCCCTGTTCGAAGTCACGCCGTAAGGCCCGGTCGAGGGTGCCGACGCGATCGGTCATCGCGCGGCCAGCAGAGGAGACAGCATGACGCAGCGTGGGGCCCCCAGCTCGTGCCGGAAACACCGCGGTTTCGTCGCGGGCTGGCCGGCGTACGGCATCGCGCTGATCGTGGCCGTGTCCGCGGTGTACTCGTTTGCGCCACGCACGTATCCGCCGGCGCCGGCTACGGTGGTCCATGCAAAGGATTTGCTGGTCACGCAGGTCGCGCATCGGGGATCGCACTGGCTCGCCGCCGGCGAGCAGGGGCGCGTCCTGGTGGCGCCGAGCGAGCAGGGGCCCTGGCACGAGGCCAGGGTCGAGCCGCAACGGGGTTCGAATTTCAACGACGTCCTGTTCGTCAGCGACACGCTGGCCGTGGCGGTCGGTCACGAGAGCTGGATCGTCCGCAGCGAGGACGGCGGCGAAACCTGGAAGGAAGTGCTGTTCGATGCCGAGCGTTCCGAACCCTTGCTGGCGCTCGCCGGGCCGTACGACGGCACCTTGTTCGCGATCGGCGGGTTCGGCCAGTACCTGACCTCCACGGACGAGGGCAGGACCTGGCAGCGCGCGACGCACGAGGCGCTGGGCGATCGTCATCTCAACGACATGACGCAGCTGGGCGACGGCAGCCTGCTGATCGCCGGCGAACGCGGCCTGCTCGCACTGTCCTGCGACAACGGCGCGACCTGGACGGCCCTGCCCGAGATCTATGCCGGCTCCTTCTTCGGCGCGCTGGCGCTCGAAGGCGGCGGGCTGCTGGTCTACGGCATGCGCGGAAATGCCTTCGTCACGCAGGACCGGCACACCTGGGTGCAATCCGCGGTGCCCGGCAAGATTTCGCTGTTCGGCGGTGTGGTCGATGACGATGGCTCGATCGTGCTGGTGGGCGAGAACGAAACCGTGCTGCGCTCGACCGACGGCGGAAAGAATTTCCTGATCGCCTCGGCGGGCGAACGCAATCGGCTGATCTCGGTGCTGCCGGTCGCGGGCGACGGCTGGCTGGTCGCCGGCGAATCGGGTGTCGGCCTGCGCAAGCCCGGAGGCGCGTCGTGAGCGCTGCTGCCCCCGGCCCGATGGATCGCCTCGTCGACGGCATCGCGCGCCGGCTGGTGTCGTGGCGGCACCCGCTGTCGGTGCTGTTCTTCGCGATGACGCTGTTCTTCGGCTGGAGCGCCACGCGCGTGCAGCTCGATCCCGGCTTCCTGAAGCTGATCCCGATCGAGCACCCGTACATGCGCACGATGATGGATTACATGCGCGACTTCTCCGGCGCCAACACTCTGCTGGTGAACGTGCGCTGGAAGGGCGAGGGCGAGATCTACAACAAGCCGTTCATGGATGCCCTGCAGAAGACCACCGACGAGGTGTTCTTCATCCCGGGCATCAATCGCACGAAGGTCTCCTCGATCTTCACGCCGAGCACGTACTACATCGAGATCACCGAGGACGGCTTCAACGGAGCGCCGGTGGTGCCGCCGCGCTACTCCGGCCAGCCCGACGAGCTCGAGGAGATTCGCAAGAACGTGCGTCTGTCCGGGCAGATCGGCCTGCTGGTGGCCAACGATCTGAAGGCTGCGATGATCCGCGCGGATCTGCAGGACTACGATCCGAGCAAGGGGCAGGAGGGTCAGCGCGTCGACTACTGGGAAGTGCAGGCCCGGCTGTCGGAGATCCGCGGGCGCTTCGAGAGCCCGAACAAGTACGTCTACAAGATGAAAGCGGACCGCGGGCCGTTCAAGGCCGGCGAGACCGTGCTCGAGGGCTTCGTCGATTACGGGGCGCTGCTCCGCTTCAACAGCTTCAAGGTGCTCAAGGCGGTCGAGGGAGCGGACGGCGCCGAGAGCTACACCGTGAGCGGCGACGAACTCGACGTGGAGTCCGTGAAAAATCCGGAATTCAATCCGGACATCGAGATCAATGTCATCGGCTTCGCACGCCTGTTGGGCGACGTGATCATGGGCCTGCTCGGCGTGTTCGCGTTCTTCGCGCTCGCCTTCGTCATCACCTTGGCGCTGTTGTTCGGCTACACGCGGTCGCTCAAGCTCACGATCGTGGCGATGGTCGTCGCGCTGCTGCCGGTTTTGTGGCTGGTCGGCATCCTGCCGATGATTGGTTTCGGCGTGGATCCGATGTCGATCCTCGTCCCGTTCCTTATCTTCTCGATCGGCGTTTCGCACGCCGTGCAGATGACCAATGCCTGGCGCCAGGAAGTGGTGGCGGGCGCGAGCGCGCACGACGCGTCGCGCGCCGCGTTCTCGAAGCTGTTCATCCCGGGTGCGGTTGCCTTGCTGACCAATGCGCTGGGCTTCGCGGTGATCATGTTCATCGACATCCCGATCGTGAAGGAACTCGGCATCACCGCCTGCCTGGGCGTGCTGCTGATGATCGTGACGAACAAGATGATCCTGCCGATCTGCCTCACGCACGTGAAGCTGGAGGACTACTGCCGGCGGCATTCGCTGAAGCCGGAGTCGGCGATGATGGCGTCGATCTGGCGCGGGATCGCCCGCTGCGCCGAGCCCCGGATCGCGCTCGGCATCTTTGCGGTGACCCTGGCGCTGCTGGCGGGTTCGGCGGTGATGTCGCGCAAGCTGGTGATCGGCGACTCCGGCGACGGCGTACCCGAGCTGCACGCGGACTCGCGCTACAACCGCGACAATCGCGAGATCGCGAAGAGCTACGACATCGGCACCGACGTGCTGACGGTGATCGTCGAGGCCAAGGAGTTCGAAGGCGAGTCCTGCCTGCACTACGACGTCATCAGCACGATCGACAAGTTCGAGCTCTACCTGCGCGGTGTCGACGGCGTGCAGTCGGTGCTCAGCGTGGCGGGTATCGGCCGGCTCATCATCTCGGCGTTCAGCGAGGGCAATCCGCGCTGGCGCGCGCTGCCTCGTTCACAGGCGG
>CAZXXM010000133.1:0-8383 GCA_964644715.1 uncultured Salinisphaerales bacterium | reverse complement strand
CTGAGAGGATCCTTCTGAACGTTACCCGGACGTAGCCCGGACGAAGTCCGGGGTTCTTCTCGCAAACAGAGCGCAACCCCGGACTGCGTCCGGGCTACGGGCGATGGGTAGGCTGGGTTGGCGTCACATCACCCGCGCGCTGAGTTCCGGAAAGCGCTCCAGCGCGTCCTCGATGATCTCGAGCGTATGCCGGCATTCCTCGCGGGTGGCCTGCCCGCCGAGACAGACGCGGACGGCCTCGGGGGCCGGTGCGGTGACGGTGAACGGGTCCGACACGACTACGCCTACACCCTGTTGACGCAGGTGCGTCATGAACTCCACGCGATTCCACGGCGGCGGAATGTTGAGCCAGAGATGGAAGGCCTCCGGCTTGGCGACGTAGTCCGCCCGCCGGAGCACCTGCCGCGCGATGTCCTGGCGCGCCCGCGACTCCTCGCGGATGGCCAAGGTCGCCGCCGCCACCGTTCCGTCGTGGATCCACCGCGTCGACAGCGCCACGGTGAACGGCGAAGCCATCACGGTCATCGTGCGCAGGGCCGACGACAGGCGCGACGTGTAGCGCGAATTGGGCAGCGCGAGGTAGGCGGTGCGCAGACCCGCGCCCACGTGCTTGGCGAAGCCCGTGACGTAGAACGTCAGTTCGGGCGCGAGCGTCGCCAGCGTCGGTGGCGACACGCTCGGCAACAGCCCATACGCATCGTCTTCGAGGATCGGCACCGCGTGGCGGCGGGCGATCTCGACGATCGCGATGCGCCGCTCCATCGACATCACCGCCGTCGTCGGATTGAGATACGTGGGATTGCAGTACAGCGCTTTCGGCGGATCGAGCACGCACACCGCGGCGAAGGCCTCGGGATCGATGCCCTCGTCGTCGGCGGGCAGACCGTGCAGGCGGATGCCGAGCTGGGACGCCAGGCCTTTCAGGCCAGGATAGGTGATCGCCTCGCAGCAGATCGTCTCGCCGGGCCGCGCCAGCACCGCCAGCAGTGCGAGCAGCGCCGACTGGATGCCGGGGCAGACCAGCACGCGCTGCGGCGACAGGCCGGGAATGCGCGCGGACAGCCATGCCGCTCCCGCCTCGCGATCCTCCGGCGCGCCGCCGAACTCGTGATACCGCAGCAGGGCGTTCGGATCGCTCAGGTCCAGTCCCGCAAAGCCGCGGCGAAACCGTTCGAGCAGACCAGGATCGGTGGGTTCCGGCGGCATGTTCATCGTCATGTCGACCATGCCGACGACGGCCTGTGAACGCACCTTCGGCGCCAGCGGGGGCGACGGCGTCTGCGCCGCCTTGACGAAGCTGCCCTGGCCGACGCGCGCATCGATCAGCCCGCGCTGCTGGGCCTCCGCGTATCCGCGCGCGACCGTCGTGAAATTCAGATCGAGATGCCGTGCCAGGCTGCGCAAGGCCGGCAGGCGCTGCTCGGGCAGCAGGCGCTGGGCCGCGATGTCGTCCGCGATGGCATCGGCGAGCGCGACGTAGGCCGGTCGACTGCTGGCACGCAGAGCGGCCAGCCACCGATTGGGGATCGTCGCCATCTCAACGCGGCCCTTCGTGGTGCAGGCGACGGGCCGCAAGCGTGCAGGCGCACCGCGCTGGAACAGCTCGACGGACGGACAAGGCCATGAACGGAAGACGGAACGGCGGGCTCGGATCTCTGCCTAGCAAAAACAAATCCAATCAATTCCAGCCGCTGGGCCAGTGATCGCGCATTGATCGCGCGCGCTCGCGATTTTTCTGGCTCGCGGGTTGCGCCTGGAAGAGGGCCATTCACCCTCTTCACCAGGAGTTACGACATGCCCGCAGTGACCACGCCCAAGACCAAGAAAGGCGACTTCTTCGTCGACTACGAAGAGAAGGTGTTTCCCGACGTCAAGGCCAAGCCCGGCGAAAAAGCGCTGGTGACCTTCCACACCGTCGCGTTCGAGGGCTCGATCGGCCTGGTCAACATCCTGCAGGCCAAGCGCCTGCAGAAGAAGGGCTTCGAGACCTCGATCCTGCTGTACGGACCCGGCGTGACCTTGGGTCTGCAGCGTGGCTTTCCCACGATCGGCGACGAGGCCTTCCCGGGTGCGCAGAACTTCGCCGGACAGCTCACCGCGTTCATGGACGGCGGCGGCAAGGTGTACTGCTGCCGCTTCGCGCTGCAGATGCTGTATGGCCACGGCGAGCATTCGCTGCTGCCGGGAATCATCCCGATCAATCCGCTCGACGTGCTCGATTGCATCCTCGTCCACAAGGACGCGGGCGCTTTCATGATCCACACCTGGACGGTGTGAGCGTCCGATGAAGACGCAAGGCATCGTCAAGGCCGCGGCCGTGCAGCTGTCGCCCGTGCTCGGCGATGCCGACGGCACCGTGGCCAAGGTGATCGACACGATCGCGAACGCAGCGTCGCAGGGCGTGCAGCTGATCGTGTTCCCCGAGACCGCGGTGCCGTACTACCCGTACTTCTCGTTCATCACGCCCGCGGTCGCGATGGGACCAGAACACCTGCGCCTGTACGAGCGCGCGGTGCAGGTGCCGGGCCCGGTCACCGAGGCCATCGGCCAGGCCGCGCGTGAACATCGCATGGTCGTCGTGCTCGGCGTCAACGAGCGCGATCACGGCACGCTGTACAACACGCAGCTGGTGTTCGACGCCAGCGGCGAGATCGTGCTCAAACGCCGCAAGATCACGCCCACCTACCACGAGCGCATGGTCTGGGGCATGGGCGACGGCTCCGGCCTCAGGCCCGTGGACACGGCGGCGGGCCGCATCGGCGCGCTGGCCTGTTGGGAGCACTACAACCCGCTCGCGCGCTATGCGCTGATGGCGCAGCACGAGCAGATCCACTGCAGCCAGTTCCCCGGGTCGCTGGTCGGCCAGGTGTTCGCCGACCAGATGGAAGTGACGATGCGACACCACGCGCTCGAATCGGGCTGCTTCGTCGTCAACTCCACGGCCTGGCTCTCCGAAGCGCAGGTGCAGAGCGTCACCGCCGACAGCGCGATGCAGAAAGCACTGCGCGGCGGTTGCTACACCTCGATCATCTCGCCGGAAGGCAAGCACCTGGCCGAGCCGCTGCGC
Source organism: uncultured Salinisphaerales bacterium (assembly GCA_964644715.1). Lineage (GTDB taxonomy): Bacteria > Pseudomonadota > Gammaproteobacteria > Nevskiales > Nevskiaceae > Panacagrimonas. The sequence goes on along the minus strand of CAZXXM010000133.1, from coordinate 5,316 downwards.
GACGGCGAAGGCATGGTGGTGGCCGATCTCGATTTCGCGCTCATCACCAAGCGCAAGCGAATGATGGACTCGGTCGGCCACTACGCGCGCCCCGAACTGCTGTCGCTGGTGCTGGACGATCGCGCCGCCGCGCCGATGGCCTCTTCCCCGACTCCTCTTCCTGGAATCTGACGCATGACGCCCAACCCGCAACTGATGACGGAGCTGCAATCGCGTGGCCTGCGCCTGATCGACGACAGCGCCGGTGCGCCGAGCCGCCGCGGCGGCGCAGGGCCTTCGGATCACAAGGCCGTCGTCGTCGACGGACGAACGATCATGGTGCCGGTGCACACCGGCAGCGCGGCGACCTCGCCGTTCACGCTCGATGCGCCGGGCACGGACGGATACGCCGCCTTGCATCGCGGCGATGCGGTGGTGGCGAAGATCACGTTTCCGAAGACGCCGCGCTTCTACAAGCTGCAGACCTTCGACGGCGTGCCGTACTGGCAGATCGCGCAGCTGCACGGCAGCGACGTGCTCGCGACCACGGTGCTGCAGACCTGCATCCGCTACGGCCGCCGCAGCACCTCCTGCCAGTTCTGCGCGATCGGCGAATCGCTGGCGCACGGGCGCACCGTCAATCGCAAGACGCCGCAGCAGCTCGCCGAGGTCGCGCGTGCCGCGGTATTGCTCGACGGCATCCGTCACATGGTGATGACCACCGGTACGCCGAACTTCACCGATCGCGGCGCGCAGATCCTGTGCGAGTCGGCGTTCGCGGTGAAGGCCGCCAATCCGGACCTGCCGATCCAGGCGCAGTGCGAACCGCCGGACGACGCGGCCTGGTTCTCGCGGCTCAAGGCCGCCGGCGTCGACAGCCTGGGCATGCATCTCGAAGCGGTCACGCCCGAGGTACGCCACCGCATCATGCCGGGCAAGGCCGAGGTCGATCTCGATGCCTACCTGAAGGCCTTTGCGGACGCGGTCGCGGTATTCGGTCGCGGCCAGGTGAGCACGTACATCCTGGCGGGGCTCGGCGATACGCGCGACGCCATCCTGTCGATGTGCGAGCGACTGATCGGCCTGGGCGTCTATCCCTTCGTCGTTCCCTTCGTGCCGATCTCCGGCACGCCGCTGGAGAACCACGCGGCGCCGGATCCGCAGTTCATGCGCGACCTGCTGCAGCCGCTGGGCCGCCTGCTGGTGCAGGGCGGACTGCGATCGGCCGACATCAAGGCCGGATGCGGGCGATGCGGGGCCTGCTCGTCGCTGTCGGCGTACGAGAAATGATGCCCGTCGCACGCGTAGCCCGGACGAAGTCCGGGGTTGCCGTTTCGGAAGCGAGTTCCGCCCCGGACTTCGTCCGGGCTACGTCGGCGACGCGATACGCGGACTTCACGACGACACCGTACCGCTTCTCGCCCGGCGAATACCGCATCAAGCACGTCACCGAATCCTGGGAACGCCGCGCCTGCGAAGACCTGCGGCGCGCGGTGTTCTGCAACGAGCAGCGCCTCTTCGAAACGCAAGACCGCGACGAACGCGACACGCACGCGATCCCGCTCGCCGCGATCGCCTGCCTCGTCGGCCAGCCGGACGACGTCGTCGGCACGGTGCGCATCCATGAATCCGGGCCGGGCACCTGGTGGGGCTCGCGGCTCGCCGTGCGGCGCGACTACCGCGGCTGCGCCTGGATCGGCACCGAGTTGATCCGCCATGCCGTGAGCACCGCGCACGCCCGCGGCGCGCAGGATTTCTTCGCCCAAGTGCAGGTGCAGAACGTGAAGCTGTTCGAACGACTGCACTGGGTCGCGCTGGACGCCATCGAAGTGCAAGGCCGTCCGCACGTGCTGATGCGGGCCGATCTTTCTCAGTATCCGCCGCGGACGCAGGCCGACGTCGGCTTCTTCAGCGGCCTGCGCGCCGCGGCCTGAGGAGCCCGCATGTCCTTTCCCCAACTCCTGGCGAATGCGCTGCGCGCGAGCCGCGGCATCGCGCACAAGACCGACATCGCCGCCGCGATCGGCGCACTCGGAGTCTCCGGGTCCGGCAGGCCGATCCCGGTGGGCGACGACTGCGCGGCCATTCCCGACGGCGACGGCCACCTGCTGTTCGCCATCGAAGGCTTCATCAACGAGTTCGTCGACAAGGATCCCTGGTTCGCCGGCTGGTGCGGGGTCATGGTCAACGTCTCCGACATCTACGCGATGGGCGGGCGTCCGATCGCGGTCGTCGACGCGATCTGGAGCGCGGGCGAGCCCCGCATGCGCGCGGTGCTCGACGGCATGGCGGCCGCGTCCCGCGCCTACGGCGTTCCGGTCGTCGGCGGCCACAGCAACGCGCGCAGCGATCGCGGGCAGTTGTCGGTGGCGATCCTGGGCCGCGGCGGCCCACGCCTGCTGACCAGCTTCGACGCGCGGCCCGGCGACGTGCTCGTCGCGGCCATCGACCTGCGCGGCGGCTACCGCGAGCCCTACCCGCACTGGAACGCCAGCACCGGCGCCCCGCCCGAGCGCCTGCGCGCCGATCTCGAAATCCTGCCGCGACTGGCCGCTGACGGCCTGTGCAGCGCCGCCAAGGACATCAGCCAGGCCGGCGTGATCGGCACCACCATGATGCTGGCCGAATGTTCCGGCGTCGGCGTCACGATCCGCGTGGACGCGGTGCCGATACCGATCGGCGTCAGCCCGCAGACCTGGCTGATCTCGACATTTCCGAGTTTCGGCTTCGTGCTCGCCGTGCCGCCGCAGAATCTCGGCCAGGTGCTCCAGCGCTTCCTCGCCCGCGACATCGCATGCAGCGCGATCGGCCAGTTCGACGACACGCAGGGCCTGCGCCTGCGCGACCAGAACGAGGAATGCCTGGCCTGGGATTTTCGCGAACGGGCGCTGACCGGCTGCGGTCCACGCCCCGCGACGCAGGAGGCCGCGCATGCCTGAAGTCCGTTTCCGCGTGCGCTGGCCCGACGACAGCCTGACGAATGCGTATTCGCCGAGCAGCACCATCCGCGATGCGCTGCGCGTCGGTCACCCCTACCCGGTGGCCGAGTTCGTCGCACGCGCACGCGCCGCGCTCGAACACGCCAGCGAGCGCGTCGCGCAGCGCTACGGCTTCGGCTGCGGACACGCCGCCGCGCAGATCCGCGAGATCGAACACATCGCGACGCGTTTCGACGACGCCGCGCACACCGTGGTCGTCGAATCGTTCGACGCCTGAAGACATTCCACCGGATACCTTTCGATGAGCAAACCCTCACACGTCGAAGTCGCCGTCGTCGGCGGCGGCCAGGCGGGCCTCGCGATCAGCTGGCACCTGAAGCAGGCCGGCATCGGGCACGTCGTGTTCGAACGCAGACGCGCGGCGAACGAGTGGCGCAGTGCGCGCTGGGATTCGTTCTGCCTGGTCACGCCGAACTGGCAATGCCGCCTCCCCGGCTTTCCGTACGCCGGAAAGGACCCGGACGGCTTCATGCTCAGGGACGACATCGTCGCCTACCTCGACGCCTACATCGCCTCGTTCCAGCCTCCGCTGATGGAGAACACCGCGGTGCAGCGGCTGCGGCGGCTGAGCGACGGACGATTCGAACTCGGCACCACCGCCGGCACCTGGTACGCCGACCAGGTCGTCATCGCCACCGGCGGTTACCAGATCCCCACCGTGCCTCGCTACGCCGAACGCCTGCCCGCCTCGGTGCTGCAGCTGCATTCCTCGAACTACCGCAACCCGTCCTCGCTGCCCGAAGGCGAGGTGCTGGTGGTCGGCACCGGGCAGTCCGGCTGCCAGATCGCCGAGGACCTGCACCGCGAAGGCCGCAAGGTGCATCTGGCGGTGGGCACCGCGCCGCGCTCGCCGCGGCGTTACCGTGGACGCGAGGTCACCGACTGGCTGACCGAGAGCGGCTACTACGCGATCCCGATCGACCGGCATCCGCAAGGCGAGGCGGTGCGCGACAAGACCAATCACTATCTCTCGGGCCGTGACGGCGGCAAGGAGATCGACCTGCGGCAGTTCGCGCTCGAAGGCATGCGCCTGTACGGCCGCATGAAGGACATCACCGGTTCCACGGTGCGGTTCGAGCCCGATCTGCGCCGGAATCTCGACAGCGCCGACGCGAGCTATCGCAACATCAGGGCAGCGGTGGACCGTTACATCGAGGAAGCCGGCATCGAGGCGCCGGTGGAGCCGCCGTACACGCCGGTGTGGGAACCCGCGTCCGATCCGACCGAACTGGATCTGGCGACGTCCGGCATCCGCAGCGTGATCTGGAGCATCGGCTTCGGCGTGGATTACCGCTGGGCGCAGCTGCCGCTGTTCGACGGCCGCGGGTATCCGGTGCACCAGCGCGGCATCAGCGCCTGCCCGGGCGTCTACTTCCTCGGCCTGCCGTGGCAGAACACCTGGGGTTCGGGGCGCTTCGCCGACGTCGGCCTCGACGCGAGCTACCTGATGGACGCGATCGCACGGCATGCCGCGCACGAACGCGAGGCGCTGGCCGCCTGAGCCGGGCCTCGGGCCGATCTCAGCCTCGCGGGACCTCGCGCGCCGACGCGCGGTTGTAGAGCAGGCCCGCCACGACGATCAGCAGCGTGAACGTCTGCGCGCCGACGACCTGCAAGGAGGGCGAGATCCCGAGCAGGTCGATGCGCGGAACGAAGGCGAGCGGATCGACCCCCACCCAGCCGGCCTCCTGCAGCGCGGCGATGCCCTTGCCGGTGAGCACGAACGCGAGCAGGACGATGAAGATCGCGCTGACGGAGAAGAATTTGCCGATGGGCAGGCGCTTGCTGAAGCCGAGCATGGCCCAGGTGATCAGCGCCAGGGCGAGGATGGCGCTGGCGAAGCCCGCGACGATCGCCGTCAGCGTGTCCGGGTTCCACATCGCGGCGTAGAACAGGATGGTCTCGAACACTTCCCGGTAGACCGAGATGAAGCACAGCGTGAACAGAATCCACGCCGATCGGCGCGACAGCGCGTGCGACAGCTTCTCCGCCAGATATTGCTGCCAGCGGCCGGCGAGGCTCTTCTGGTGCATCCACAGTCCGACACCGATCAGCATGACCACCGCGAACAGGCTCGCCAGGCCCTCGGTGACTTCGCGCTGGGCGCCGGCGATGTCGATCGCGTAGGTCGCCAGGGCCCAGGTCGCGAAGCCGGCGAGCAGCGCGCCGATCCAGCCGGCGTGGACGTAGCGCATCGTCTCGAGGCGCCCGGCCTTGCGCAGGAACGCGATGATCGCCACCACGATCAGCAGCGCCTCGAGCCCCTCGCGCAGCAGGATCGTGAAGGCGCCGACGAACGCGGCCGCGGCGCTGGCGCGGCCTTGCGACAGCGCCAGCT
>CAZXXM010000132.1:2429-8465 GCA_964644715.1 uncultured Salinisphaerales bacterium | reverse complement strand
GGATGTCCGCGTACCACGCGGGCTTGAGCTTCTCCTTCGCCGGCAGGTTCAGCCAAAGCTGGAAGCCGCGCATGCGGCCTTCCTGCTGCAACGGCATCTCCGAGTGGATCACGCCGCGACCCGCGGTCATCCACTGCACGCCGCCCGGACCGAGATCGCCGACGTTGCCGAGGTGATCCCGGTGCTGCATGCGGCCGTCGAGCATGTACGTGATGGTCTCGAAACCCCGATGCGGATGCGGCGGGAACCCGGCGATGTAATCGCCCGGGTTGTCGGTGCCGAACTCGTCGAGCATCAGGAAGGGATCGAGGTAGGCCCCGCGCTGCGAGCCGATGCTGCGGCGCAGTTTCACGCCGGCACCATCGCTGGTGGGAACGGACGGGATGACGCGGGCGAGCTTGCGGACGGTGTTCATGGTGCCTCCGGAAATAGGTGCGAGACGACGGCCTTCAATGTGGGCGCTTGCGCGATCCGGCTCAGCGGCGCCGGTTGTCGACGCTCAGCGCGCCGGCGCCGTGCGCCACCACCACCAGCAAGCCGCCGGCGATCGAGACGTTCTTCAGGAACATGATCATCTGGATCTGGTCGCCGAAGTCGTGGTGGAAGATCAGCGCGGACACGAGGCTGAAGCCGGCGAGCAGGAATGCGACGAGACGCGTCTGCCAGCCCACGATCAGCGCCAGCGCGCCGCCGACCTCGAGCGCGATCACAAGCGGCAGCATCAGTGCCGGCGCCGGGACGCCCATCGCGCTCATGTAGGCCTGCGTGCCGGCCATGTCGCCGAGCTTGCCGAGGCCGGCCATCAGGAAGAGCAGCGAGAGCAGGATGCGGCCGGTGGGTGCAGCGAGGGTCTGGATCGTGGACGTCATGACGATTCTCCTTGAGATACGTGAATGGAAGGATGGAAGAAGGATGGAGCCCGGATCAGGCGGCGAGCAGGCTCAGCGCCTCGTTGGCCGACTGCAGCGCGCGCGTCTTGTGCTCGTCGCCCAGCGCCAGACCCTCGGCGTAGACGAACTCCACGTCCTCGATGCCGATGAAGCGCAGGAAGTCGCGAACGTAGTTCGTCTGCGTGTCCAGCGGCGTGCCGGCGAACAGGCCGCCGCGCGTGGCGAACACCGTCGCCTTCTTGCCCTTCAGCAGGCCTTCGGGGCCGGTGGCCGTGTAGCGGAACGTGACCCCGGCGCGGGCCACGTGATCGAAATAGGCCTTGAGCTGGGACGGCACGCCGAAGTTGTACATCGGCAAGCCGAGCACGATGTGGTCGGCGGCGCGGAGTTCGTCGATCAGGCCGTCGGAGTACGCGACGACCGCCTGCTGCGCCGGGCTGCGAGCCTCGGCCGCGGTCGTGAACGCGCTGAAGCGCTCGGCGTCCAGGTGCGGCACGGCGTCGGCGGCCAGATCGCGGCGGATCACCTGCGCGTCCGGGTGGCGGGCCTGGTAGGCCTCGACGAAATGGGTCGACAGCAGGCTGGACTGGCCGCCGGCGGAGAAAAGACTGGCGTTGAGCTGGAGAAGGGTGGACATGGCGGACTCCTTGGGTTCGGTGAGTCGGGGCGACTCGGTGAAGCCATTAAAAGATTCTTTGATCCGATAAAAAAGCGCATTATTCTGTTCATACCCATCAGTTAATTCGATTGATGACGCATCCGAAGATCAGCCTTGAGCAGTGGCGCGCCTTGATGGCCGTCGTCGACGCCGGCGGCTACGCCCAGGCCGCGGAGGCCCTGCACAAGAGCCAGTCGGCCGTCAGCTATGCCGTGCAGAAGATCGAGGACCTGCTCGGCGTGACGCTGTTCGAGATCCAGGGTCGCAAGGCCGTGCTGACGCCCACCGGCAGCTTGCTGGTGCGGCGGGCCAAGGCCTTGCTCGACGAGGCCGGCTCGCTCGAACAGGCGGCCGGGCGGTTATCGGCCGGCTGGGAAGCCGAGCTGCTGCTGGCCGTCGAGATCATCTTCCCGACGCGCGTGCTGCTCAGCGCGCTCGCCCGCTTCGGCGACGAAAGCCCGCACACGCGCATCGAGGTCAGCGAGTCGGTACTTGGCGGCACGCAGGAGCTGTTGCTGCGCGGCGAGGCCGACCTGGCGATCGCCACGGCCATCCCCACCGGATTTCTCGGCGAGCCGCTGATGCAGATGAGCCTGCGGATGGTCGCGGCGCCCCATCACCCGCTGCACCGGCTGAACCGGGAACTGACCGCCGCGGACCTGCGCCAGCACCGGCAGATCGTCGTGCGCGATTCCGGCAGCCAGCGCAGCAAGACGCCGCTGAGCCTCGAAGCCGCACAGCGCTGGACCGTGGGTCACATGGCCACGTCGATCCAGGCGGTGACCGCCGGGCACGGCTTCGCCCTGCTCCCGGAAGAGAAGATCGCCGAAGAAATCGCGGACGGCCGCCTGAAAGCGCTGCCGCTCGGAAACACCGGCGTGCGCAGCGGCACGCTGTACCTCGTCTACGCGGACCGGGATGCCGCCGGGCCGGGGTTGTTGCGGCTGGTCGAGGTTCTGCGTGAGGAAGTGGCCAACAACTGCCCGAAGCCGGGAGCCGCCCCGTAGCCTGGACGAAGTCCGGGGTGCCGCTCTCTAGATGCCGCAACCCCGGACTGCGTCCGGGCTACGAGAGGTCAGGTGACCACCACGTCGTCGTCGGGCTTGTGCGCGCCACCCGGCAACAAGCTCTCACGAACGAAGTGGATGTGACGGCGCAGGATGTAGATCTGGTCGGCGAACGCGCCGGGCACCTTGACGCTGATGATCGTGCGCTCGATCTCGGCCAGCTGGTCGAGCAGCGCGGTGCGCTGCTCCGGCGTCATCGGCTCCATCGCGGCGCGCTCCAGCGCCATCAATTCGCCGTAGCGCTTGTAGATGCGATTGCGGATGCGCCAGCCGTACAGCACCGGCGCGAAACGCAGGCCCGGAATCAGCACGACCAGGATCGGCACCAGCACCACCGCCGCACGGTTCACCAGGCTCGCGAGCCAGAACGGCATGAAGCGGTAGGCGAAGCCCTTGCCCGACTTGAAGTAGCGTGCTGCCTCGTCGCTCATCGGGTAATCGTGCTCGATGGCGTGCGGGAACTCGCCCGGGTTCTGCATCAGCGATCCGCGGCCATGCACCTCGTGCGCCGCCTCGATCAGCAGGTCCGACAACGCCGGATGCAGGTCCGAATGCGCGAGCAGCTCCACCGTGGGCGCCATCATCGTGATGCGGCGATCCGGCAGGTTCTCGCCCAGGTCGAACGCGCCGGGCGGCAGTTCGAGCCGGTTCAGATAGCGGAAGCGGCGCTCGTAGGCCTCCCCTTGCACGAAGTCGAACAGCCGCACGCCGTCCTCGTGCAGCAGATCGCGCACGGTCTTGATGCTGGCCGAATCGCCGGACAGGAAAATCGCGTCGACCTCCTGTGCGAGCAGTGCCTGCTTGGCACCCTCGCCCTCCAGTTCCAGCAACGGGCTCGCCCCACCCGGCTCAATGCCGTTGCCCTTGAGCAGCGCCAGCGCGAGGAAACGCGTGCCGCTGCCCTGCCGGCCGACCGCGATGCGCATCCCTTCCATCTCGGACAAGCGCGTGAACGGCTTGGTCGAGCGATAGAAGATCGAGACGGGCTGGCGGAACATCGTGCCGAGCGACACCAGGCCCTCGGGCTTCTTCTCGCGCGTGACGCCGGATTGCACCAGCGCGATGTCGACCTTGTTCTCGGCCAGCTGGTCGAGGTTGTCGGCGGACCCGCGCGACGGGAGGATCACCAGATCCACCTCGTTGCGCGCCAGGATGTCGCGGTACTGCTGGGCGATCGCGCGGAAGTTGCTGCCCTCGGGACCGCCGGCGATGGTCAGGGTGCGCGGCGGTGCCGGCCTTACGAAGTGCAGGGTCGCGAAGATGGCGAGGCCACTGATCAGGATGATCGGACCCAGGGTGGCCACCGCGTCGCGCCAGGACACGATCGACCCCGGTCGCAAGGCCATCACGCGGCGACGTGCCGCCTCGATGCGGTTCTTCTTGGTGCCGCTTTCGGGTTCGCTCATCGAGGCCGTGTCGCGTACGGGGATCAGCGCAAAGCTTGCACCAGATCGAATCCCGCCATCTGCATCGCGGCGCGCACCACCATCACGATGCCGACGATCAGCATGCCGACGAAGAACCCGCGGCGGAACGTCGCCGCGTCCAGGCGCTCGCGCGCGCGTTGGCCGATCAGCATGCCGAGCAACGCCGGCAGCACCGCGAGCAGCGACGTGGTGGCGACACCGGTGGAATAGCGGCCGGCCAGCGCCAGCGCGATGCCGAGCGCGATCGTCGACACCGTGAACGACAGGCCCAGCGCCTGGATGAGTTCCTCCTTGTCCAGGTTCAGCGCGCCCAGATACGGCACGACCGGAAAGACCAGCACGCCGGTGGCGCCGGCGAACAACCCGGTCACCATGCCCACCAGCGGCGACAGGACCGGCTGCAGCCGCACCGGCACCGACAGGCGCGGCGCGGCGAGCCCGAAGCCGGCGTAGATCGCCAGCACCACACCGAGCGCGAACGACGGCGCGTGGGAATCCATAGTCGTCAGCAGGCCGATGCCGAGCGCCGTGCCGACGCAGATGGCCAGCATCATCCCGCCGAAACGCCGCAGCAGCGGCAGGAACGACGGGCCGGCGAACAGCTGCCACAGGTTGGTGACCATGCTCGGCACCACCAGCAGCGCGGCAGCCTCGGCCGGTGGCAGCATCAGCGAAAGCAGTGCCATCGCCGTCGTCGGCAGGCCCATGCCGACCACGCCCTTGACCCAGCCGGCCAGGACGAAACTCAGCGCGATCATCAGGCCGATCAGGATGCTGTCCGGCAACGAAACCACTCCTTGGCGTGCGTCGGCGGGGAATTTCCGACACGAAAGTCTGGCCGCGATTTTCTCACCGAATATCCTCGCGCCGCCGGTGGCCTCACAATCCGCGCCCCGCGCCCGAATCCGGACGCGAGCCGCACGCAGAAAAGGATCACGCCGTGGAAGCCAGGCCGTTCACCCTGTTGCCGCTGAACCCGCTGTTGCTGCAGGCGCTGGCATCGCTCGACTACGTGCAGATGACGCCGATCCAGGCACAGAGCCTGCCGCCGATGCTGCAAGGCCTCGACGTCATCGGGCAGGCCCGCACCGGCAGCGGCAAGACCGCAGCCTACGGCCTGGGACTGCTGTCGCGCATCGATCCCGCGCTGCAGAAGGTGCAGGCGCTAGTGCTCTGCCCGACGCGCGAACTCGCCGACCAGATCTCCACGGAGATCCGCCGTCTCGCGCGCTGCCTGCCCAACATTAAGCTGACGGTGCTCAGCGGCGGCATCTCGCAGCGACCCCAGCTCGCCTCGCTCGAACATGATCCGCACATCGTCGTCGGCATGGCCGGGCGCGTGCGCGAGCACATCGAGCAGGGCACGCTGAAGCTCGGCGACCTGCGCGTGCTGGTGCTCGACGAAGCGGACCGCATGCTCGGTACGGACTTCGAGGAGGCCAGCCGCGCCATCGTGGCGCAGGCGCCGGCCTCGCGGCAGACCTTGTTCTTCTCGGCGACCTTTCCCGACGAGGTTCGCGAGATCAGCCGCCGGCTGCAGAAGAAGCCGCTCGAGATCACGGTGGACACCGCTGCGGCGGCACCCGAGGTCGAGCAGGTCTTCTTCGAAACCGATCCGACGCGCCGTCTCGACGCGCTGGCGCATCTGCTGAGCATCCGCCGCCCGGAATCCGCGCTGGTGTTCTGCCACACGAAGAACGACGCGCAGGACGTCGAACGGCAGCTCGCGGCGCGCGGATTCTCGGTGCTCGGCCTGCACGGCGACATCGAGCAGCGCGAGCGCGACGAGGTGCTCGTGCGCTTCGCCAACGGCAGCGCCCGCGTGCTGGTCGCCACCGACATCGCCGCGCGCGGACTGGACATCCAGGATCTCGCGGCCGTGATCAGCTACGAGCTGCCGCTGGAGCCCGATACCCACGTGCACCGTGTCGGTCGTACCGGTCGCGCGGGACGCAGCGGCGTGGCCCTGCACCTGTTCTCGCATCGGGAGGTCA
>CAZXXM010000132.1:0-2329 GCA_964644715.1 uncultured Salinisphaerales bacterium | reverse complement strand
CGCAAGCACGCCAAGACCGCGCTGGAGCGGCTGCGCGCGGGGAAGATCAAGGGGAAGAATTTTCGCGTGCGGCCGATCGGTTGAACTACGTCCCGTAGCGCGTGTTTCGGGCCACCCTCTCCTCGTGCAAGACCTCGCACGAAGAGAGGGCGAAACGTAAACCTCAGGCCGCGAGCGCCTGGTAAGCCGTGGCTTCGAATTCGAAGAACAGCGGCAGCGACTTGATGTCGCCGAACGGCAGGATCTGCGACAGGTACACGCCGCCGATGCCGGTGGTCGGATCGATCCAGTAGAACGAGTTCGCCAGGCCCGCCCACATCAGGCTACCGCCCTTGCGCCCCGTGGGCAGATCCTTGGTGTTGATCATCCACGCCAGGCTCCACAGGTGCGGATTGTCCGGCGGCAGCGGGAAATCGTTCGACAAGCTCGCTTCGGCGGACTTGATCGACGGCACCTGCATGCCCGGATCGAGATGGTTCTGCGACATCTTCCGGATGGTCTCGGCCTTGAGCACGCGGCCGTGATCGCCCTGTCCCTCGTTGAGGACCATGCGCACGAACTTCAGGTAGTCGCCGCAGGTGCCGTACAGCCCGTGGCCCCCCATCTCGACTTCCGGTTCCTGCGGAATTTCGAGGTCCAGCGGCGCCAGGCCGCCGTCCGGCAGGCGCGCATGGATCGTCGCCAATCGCGTGCGCATGTCCGGACTGATCTTCATCGACGTGCTAGTCATGCCCAGCGGCTTCATCACGTGTTCGAGGAGATAGGCGTTGAGCTTCTGGCCGCTGACCTTCTCGACGATCAGGCCCACCCAGTCGATGCCGACGCCGTATTCCCAGCGCTCGCCCGGATCGAACATCAGCGGCATCGTCAGCGAGGCGTAGGCGCTGCTGGCGAAACCGGGCGCGCCGGTGGCGGCCTGCCACTTGCCCACGTTCTCGTTGAAGAACTGGTACGCGAAGCCCGACGTGTGCGTCAGCAGGTGCTTGAGCGTGATCGGACGCTTGGGCGCGCGCAGCTTCGGCTGACCGTCGGCATTCCAGCCGTCGAGCACCTTCACGTCTCCGAGCGCCGGCAGCCACTTCGAGGCCGGGCTGTCGAGATCCAGCTTGCCCTGTTCGACCAGCTGCATCGCCGCCACCGAGGTGAGCGCCTTGGTCATCGATGCGATCAGCACCACCGAGTCCTTGGTCATCTTCGCATCGCTGCCGATCTTGCGGACGCCGAAGGCGCCTTCGTACAGCGTGCCCTCGCGATTGGTGATGCCCGCGACGACGCCGGGAACACCACCGGGCTGGACGCCGCGCTGAAGGACGGTGTCGAGTGCTTGTTGGAGCGACATGGGATCTCCTCGTGTTGTTGTGGGGTTGGAACGGCGAAACGGATGCCTAAGCGTGCCTGTAATCCGGCCGGGCTTGAAGACCGGGCTTGCACCCTGCCCGGTTCGACTGCACCGGCCATAAGCATGCGAGCACCCAGGCGTTCCAGCACCTAGCCATGTGGGCAGGTCCCCCCGCGGCCCAGGCGGAGTTCGGTTCGTGCGGCATCGTAGGGTGCGCCCCGCGCACCGGGCGCTCTGATGCGGCGTGCGCGTGCGCGGAGCGCACCCTACGTCCGGTGGTCGCGTGCGCGGGGAAAGGACTTTCGATCGATTCCTTCGGTTCCTTTGCGCTGGCCTTTCCTGCTCGAGGCCAGGCCAGACCTCATTCCACCCGCATCGGCTCCGGATGATCCGGCAAGGCGAGCGTCTGCCGCGGCGTCACCCGATGCCCGAGGAACATAGGCCGGTTCGCTTGGTTGAACAGCAGCGGCATGACTTCGTGCGCCTGCACGACGCCGAACCAGCCCTGGCGGGCGGGCCGCTCGCCGAACTCGACGACGTCGTCCGCCCGCACCGTCGGGCCGACCAGCAGCAGCGGAGTCGGGTCGCCGGTATGCAGCACACCGTGCACCGAAGGCGTCGCGTGATCGCCGGTCACCATGACGATCGCCCGGTCGGCCAGCGCTTCCAGCCCGGCGAGGCCCGGATCGAGCGCTTCCAGCGCATCGCGCTTCGCGTAGGGGTTCTTCGTGTGCCCGGCCTCGTCGGTGACCTTGGTGTGCACGTGCACGAACTGCGCGCCGTCCGCGATCAATTCCTCGGCGATCCGGATGCGCTCCGCGAGGTCGGCCGCGTAGTCGGCCTTCGGCGCGAGATGGCGTTGCCGCATGCCGAGCAGACCCGCGAGGCCTCGATACATCCGCGAGTCGGTGACGGCAGCCCCGGCGACGCCCGTCTGCTCGACGAAATCCGGAATCGGCTCGCGCACGCCCGACCACTTCGTGCTGAGCA
>CAZXXM010000131.1:7382-8473 GCA_964644715.1 uncultured Salinisphaerales bacterium | reverse complement strand
CCACGCGCAGCATCGAGACCGACTACACGAACCGCTCGCTGTTCAGCGGCGCCGCCGATATGGGACAGCGCTTCGGTGCCGGCAAGCCCTTCGGCGTGCGCCTCAACGCCCGTTACCGGGATGGCGAGCAGCAGGCCAGGCACTACGACTGGACGCAGAAGTCCGCGAGCCTGGCGATGGACTGGCGCGCGTCGCCGACCTTGAGTTTCGCCGCGCATCTCGAATACGCGAACAATCATCTTCCGAGCCTGCCGCCTTTCTTCCTGGTCGCACCGGGTCTCGAGGTGCCGGATGCGCCGAATGCGGCGCACAACGTGGCCCAGAGCTGGGACGAGTTCGGCTCGACCGGGCGCACCGCCTACGGACGCGGCGACTGGACGTTCATGCCGGGCTGGACGCTGACCGCGCAGGCGCAGAGCAGCCAGACGGAGCGCCCGCAGGAGAAGGGCGCCCGTTCGGGCTTCATCCTCGACGAGGACGGCACCGCGATGCTGTTCGGCTTCGAGGAACGCTCGCGGATCAAGGGCGACAGCGGCCAGCTGCTGCTGCGCGGCAAGGCGAACACCGGCGCGATCGGACACCAGCTGACGATCGGCTACACGGCGCTCAGCGGTTCGACCTACGGCGGCTTCGTGTCCCAGGAGAACGGGATTCCGACCAATCTCTACGAGCCGGTCGCCTCCGAAGAGATTCCGGATTCGTCGGTGCCGATGCAGAAGACGGGCAAGTCGCATGGCACCAGCGTGCTGGTCTCCGACATCGTGAGTTTCACCGAGCAGTGGTCGGTGCTGCTGGCCGGACGCCACGCCAGCTTCGTCACCACCGGAACCGATCAAGTCACCAAGACCTCGCCCACCGCCGCGCTGATGTACAAGCCGATGCCGGGCTCGCTGTTGTACCTGAACTATTCGGAAGGCCTGGAGCAGGGAAGCCGCGCGGAGGACGGGGCCAACATCACCAACGGCGGCGACCAGCTCCAAGCGATCGTCACCGAGCAGATCGAGCTGGGCGCGAAGCGTGAATGGAACGGCGTGACCTACGCGCTGGCGCTGTTCCAGCTCGAACGGCCGCTGGAGCGCTACGTGGCCGCC
>CAZXXM010000131.1:4538-7282 GCA_964644715.1 uncultured Salinisphaerales bacterium | reverse complement strand
GCGCGTTACGAGACGGCTTTCGCAGGTACGGCGGCACGTTTCTCGCTCGGCATCGAGAACGTGTTCGACGACGACTACTGGATCGGTCAATCCGGGATTCTCACCATCGCGGATCCGCTCACAGTGAAGATCAGCGCCCGCTTCGACCTTTGACGAGTCCGTTCGCGATGCCTACCGAAGCTGTCGAAAAGAGGGGTCCGAGCACCGCGCGACGATGGTCGCGTGGCCTGCTCGCCGGACCGGTCGCGTTCGTCGCCAGCGCGGTGGTGATGGCGGGCGGCGCTCTGTGGCTGCCCAAGGGCGCGGCGAGCATCGACAACATCGTGCTGCCGATCGTGTTGTTCCCGGCCATCTGGGCCGCGTTCTTCTTCTACACGAGTCTCGACCGCAACCTGCTGCGGGCCTGGCTCGTGACCTTGGGTTTGTTGGGAATCAACGGCGGCATGATCGCCTTGGAGTTCGTCGGCAAAGGAGCGGTCTCATGATCCGGTTATCGCAGGAACGCGCGAAGGTGCTGCTCGCCATTCACGGTTGGAGCGGCGTGCTGCTCGGACTGCTGCTGTACGCGGTGATCCTTACCGGTGTGATTGCCGTTTTCGCCGACGAGATCGGTGACTGGTCGAGCCCGCTCGAGCAGGAGACCGCTGCTACGTTTCCAGTCGGGCTGGATGCGAAGCTGCGTGAGCTGGCGGCCACCGTCGATCCGAAGTACCACGAGGACCTGTCGCTGTTTCCGCGCGCGGGCGGGCGCATCCAGGCCTTCTTCCATCACCACGTCACGCCCGAGGGCGAGTCGCAGCCCGAGGATTTCGGCGTCGAATTCAAGCTGCATCCGCGAACGCTGGAGGTGCTGGATCGTCGCGAGGGCTTCGGTGAGGACATCGGCGCGTTCAACGTCTCCAACGCGCTGGCGGATTTCCTCGTCGAGCTCCATGTGAGCCTGCATATCCCCGATCCCTGGGGGCTGCTGGTCACCGGCATGCTGGGGCTGGCGATGATGGTGGCGGCGATGACGGGCCTGCTGGTGCACCGGCATCTGATCAAGGAGATGTTCACGATCCGCAAGTTCCGCGAGGCGATGCTCGTGCGGCGCGATGCCCACGTGATCGCGGCCACGTGGAACCTGCCGTTCGCGTTCATCCTCGCGTTCACCGGCAGCTTCTTCAGCTTCGCCGGATCGGTGGGCATCCCGGCGATGGCGATGGTCGCGTTCGGCGGAGACCAGGTGAAGCTGATCGAGACCGTGGTCGGCACGCCGCCGCCGGAGAACGAGGCGGCCGCACCGATCGGCAATCTCGACGCGATGTTCGCCGACGCCCGCCAGCGCGCGCAGGTCGAGCCCGCGTTCGCCAGCATTTCGCACTTCGGCCGGGCGGACGCTCAGGTCACGGTGTTCACGCGCCCGGCGGATGGCGAGCTGTTCAGCCACAACTATGTCTACGACGGGCCGACCGCCGCATTCGTACGCGAGAAGCCGGGCCTGGGACTCGTGCCCTCGGTCGGCGGTGCCGCGGCCGACCTGATGGGTCCGCTGCACTTCGGAAATTTCGCCGGCTTGCTTTCGAAGGCCGTGTGGTTCGCGCTGGGTTTCGCGAGCTGCTACGTGGCCTTGACCGGTCTGCTGCTGTGGACGGCGCGGCGCGCCGAGTCGCCCGCGTGGCGATGCATGGAGCGCGTGGTGACCTGGGTGGGGTTCGGTCTGCCACTGTCGCTGGCGCTCGTTCCCTGGGGTTATTTCATCGGACGGAATAGCGGTGCCATGGCGCTCGAAACGCCGATGGCGACCGCGTTCCTCGCCACGGCGCTCGGCACGGGGCTGCTGACGGTCGCCGTCGGCAATCCGGAGCGTCTGCGCCGGCTGCTGCTCGCGGGGACCGGGGCAGCATTGATCGGGCTGCCCGTATTGCGCCTGATCGCGGACGGGCCCGGCTGGATCTCGGCCGTGTCGGCGCATCTTTCGACGGTGCCGGCGCTCGACATCGCGCTGATATTCGGTGGGGTGCTGTGCCTGCGCGCGGCCTGGCGCGGCACGCGTGCCGTCCAAGCCGCGGTGCAGGGCAGGCATGGCGAAGAAGGCGGAGTCGCCGCCTAATGAGCGTGACACTGACCTGGGCCGCTTGCGCCGTGGCGGCGAGCGCGCTGGCAATCACGCCGATGGCGCTGCGCGATCCCAAGCGGTTGCGCACGGCATTCAAGACCGGGACGAAGCGCGCGCTGCCGATGTCCACGCAGCAACGCCGGATGCTCGGCGCGGCGAGCCTGCTGCCGGGTCTCGTGTTGGTGGCCTGCGGCCAGTGGTCGGCGTTCCTGATCTGGATGGGCGCGGCGACCGCGATCGGCTGGGGTCTGGCGCAGGCACTGGCACCGAAGCCTCGTTGAGTTTCCGTGCCTTGCCGGCGTGCCGGACCGCGGGCCGCGGCGCTCTCGTTGCAAATGCGATAAATTCTCATTAAAGTCGTTTCGCCAGCGAGACGACTTGCCAGCACGTCCTTCGTTCACCGAGGAATCGACGTGCCGAAACTGCTCCCCGATGACGTGTCCGCTGGCCCTATCGTCATCTTCAATCTCGAATCCCTGCTCGTCGACACCGTCGCCGGTGTGCGCCGCGCGCTCGACTCGGTGGCCCGGATGTGCGGCCATCGCGGGTTCCCGACGCTGAGCCAGGACGATCTGCGATCGCGCAGTCTCGGCGACCTGATCGGCGACATGTCGGCGGGCGCCGATCCGTCACTCGCGGCGGAGTT
>CAZXXM010000131.1:0-4438 GCA_964644715.1 uncultured Salinisphaerales bacterium | reverse complement strand
TGACCGAGTTGTACGCCGCGCAGCGCCTGGGGGTTGCCTCGCTGGCCCTGGGTTACGGGCACTCGCCGCTGCAGGCGCTGGAGTCGATTTCCGGCCTGGTCGGCGTGGCGCTGTCGCCGCGCGACGTGGCGCTCTGGCTGTCAGCGCAAACCATGGCCCGGCGGTGTTTGCGCACCGCGGCCAATGGACCTTCCACCCCTTATCTGCACTGACCGAGACGCCGCCATGGTCCTGGCCTCGCTGCTGCTGATCGATCTGCTGATGTGCATCGGCATCGTCTTTCTGCTCATGCCCTCCGATTCGCGGAGAAACCGCCGATGGGGGTGAGCAAGCTCGCGCCGGTGCCCACTCCGGCCCGGAACACGGAATCGCGACTCGACCGCGCGCGTCTGATCATCGAATCGGAATACGCCTCGCCGCTGACGCCCCTGCGATTGGCGCGGCGCCTGCGGTTGCCTCGGCTGGCGTTCTATCAGGGGTTCGTCGATGCCTTCGGGACCTCGCCCCAGCATTACCTGCGGCGCTGCCGCATGCAGGCTGCGGCACGGCTACTCGACGAGGGATTCGATCGCCATGCCGTCGCGCTGCGAGTCGGGTACTCGGCATTCAGGCCGTTCGCGGCGGATTTTCGCCGGGAATTCCGCGGGGATCAGGACCGTGCCCGATTGCTGGACGAGGCCTGCAAGCAGGGATCGCTGCAATCCGAGTGAGGGCGAGAGTGGCCGGCCCGTGTCATGCCGGACTCAAGAGGACGAGGTCACGGCTGCGATCTTCAAGGCGCTCGGCATCGGCGGGACGAAGACCTCGAGGGCCGACTTCATGGACGGATCCGCACGGCGCCGCGAGACCGGCTGAAGCGAGTGCCGCGCCGGTGCGTACGACGGGGAGCGCGGGAGCCTGACCGCTTCGATTGCCGACATCCACGTTGCCATCCCCGCCCAGGCGGGCGAGGCAAATCCGGCAAGCTTGGCGCTCCTACCGGGATTCGAACCCGGGTTTAAGCCTTGAGAGGGCTCCGTCCTAGGCCTCTAGACGATAGGAGCGAGGCGTGGGGGCGCGTATTATAGGGATTCGTGCCGCGCGGACAACGCGATTTTTCCTCTCGCGCCTTCCCGGGCTTCCCGATTCGAACATTCAGGATTTACGCCATTACTCAGCCCCGTCGTATTCCGCGCGCCGAGCACCCGATTTCGCGCTCGATGATTTCCCAGGGCACGCTCAAGACGCTGTACACGCTGCGCGATGGGGGCCACGAGGCCTACATGGTCGGTGGCGGGGTGCGTGATCTGTTGGCGGGCATCACGCCCAAGGACTTCGACGTCGCCACGAGCGCGCACCCGGAGCAGGTCAAGAAGCTGTTCCGCTCCTGCCGTCTGGTCGGGCGCCGCTTCGTGATCTGCCACGTGCGTTTCGGCGACGAGATCCTGGAAGTCACGACCTTCCGCGGACCGATCACCGATTTCCACCAGCGCGACGAAACCGGCCGCATCCTGGCGGACAACGACTACGGCACCCTGGTGGAAGACGCGTTCCGCCGCGATTTCACGATCAACGCGCTGTACTACGACATCCGCGACTACTCGATCGTGGATTACTGCGGCGGCGTCGACGATCTCAAGACCGGCACGCTGCGCCTGATCGGCGAGCCCGAGCTGCGTTATCGCGAAGACCCGGTCCGCATGCTGCGGGCCATCCGCATCGCCAACAAGATGCGCTTCCGGCTCGAGCCGGCCACGGCGGCGCCGATCCGCAAGCTCGCGCCCTTGCTCGCCGAGATTCCGCCGGCGCGCCTGTTCGACGAAGTGCTGAAGATCCTGTTGACGCGCGAGGCGGTCGACAATCTTTACGGCCTGCGCGTTTACGGCCTTTTCCGGCAGCTGTTCCCGGCCACCGACGCGCTGCTCGACGATGCCGCCGCGCTGGCCTTCGTGAACCGTGCGCTGGCCAATTCGGCGCAGCGCATCGAAAACGACCAGCCGGTCAGCCCCGCTTTTCTCTACGCCGCGCTGCTGTGGCCGCCGGTCGAGAAGCGCATGCGCGAGTTGCGCCAGAAGGAAGGCTTCCCGGAACACACGGCACTCGCGCAGGCGGGTGAAGAAGTGATCGCGCGTGCGATCTCGCGCGTGGCGATCCCGAAGCGGTTCACGATGCCGATGCGCGAGATCTGGGGCATGCAGTCGCGCTTCGACGTCCGCAACGCGAGCCGTGCACGCCGGCTGATGACCCATCCACGCTTCCGCGCCGCCTACGATTTCCTGCTGCTGCGCGCGGAGGCCGGCGACGCCGCACTGCGCGAGTCCGCGGCATGGTGGACCGAAGCGCAGAAGGGCGGCGATCTGCCTCCCGTCGCAGCGGACCACGTCGACGGCGAAGAGGCGCGGGAAGGATCCGTTCCGGCCGATGCGCCGAAGCGCCGACGCCGCCGCCGCCGTGGCGGGCGCAGGGGTGGTGGCGGTGGTGGAGCCGAGGCGGCGCCCGCGGGATAGGCGTTTCATGCACGTCGCCTACGTCGGTCTCGGTGCCAATCTCGGAGATCCGGCGGCGCAGCTGCGAGCGGCCCTCGAGGCGATCGCGGCACTCGAGGCCACGCAGATCCTGGCGACGTCGCGGTTCTACCGCTCTGCGCCGATGGGGCCGCCGGACCAGCCCGATTACTGCAATGCGGTCTGCCAGGTCCAGACGGCGCTCGAACCGCGTGACCTGCTCGACGCGCTGATCGGAATCGAGCGTTTTGCTGGACGCATCCGCGGGGGCGAGCGATGGGGGCCGCGTCGGCTCGACCTCGATCTTTTGCACGTCGAAGGCGTGACGATGGACGTTCCCGGACTGCATCTGCCGCATCCGGGCATCGCCGCGCGCAACTTCGTGCTGGTGCCGCTGGCCGAACTCGCGCCCGCGCTTCGGATCCCGGGTCTGGAACCGATCGGTACTCTGGCCCGGAGCGTCGGCATGGACGGTCTGAGCGCCTGGGACGCGATCGACGCGCCGCCGGCGTGAAATCCGGGTACATCGCGATCGAGGGCGTGATCGGGGCGGGCAAGACCACGCTGGCGAAGAAGCTCGCCCGGAGCCTGGGCGCTACCTTGCTGCTCGAACAGCCGGACGAAAATCCGTTCCTTCCTCGCTTCTACCGCGACCCCGGCGGTGCAGCGTTCTCGACGCAGATGACGTTTTTGCTCCAGCGCGCCGGGCAGGTCGAGCAGCTGCATCAGCGCGACCTGTTCTCCGGACAATTCGTCGCCGATTTCATGTTTGACAAGGACCGCCTCTTCGCCGAGCTGACCTTGTCGGCGGGGGACCTCGCGCTGTACGCGAAGGTGTTCGAGCGCCTGTCCTTCGAATTGCCGCAACCGGACCGCCTGATCTACCTGACGGCACCGGTGGATCTGTTGCTGTCGCGCATCGCCGATCGCGGACGAGAATACGAAACGCCGATCGAGGCCGAATATCTCGACGCGCTGTCGGGTGCCTACGCGCGCTGGTTCCGCGAGTCGGTCCGTGTGCCGGTGATCGAGGTGGACACCTCGCGCATCGACCTGGTCGGCAGTGAGACCGATTACACCGCGCTGCTGACCGCGCTGGAGTCCGACGCGCCGTTCGTCCAGCTGCCGGGTAGGGCCTTGTTATAGTCGCGGCCCTCGCACTTTCCGACCGAAGACGATGGACGCTGCCGCTCCGCCCAAGCCCGTACAGATCGCCGAGCTTCGCCGCATGCGCGAGGCCGGGGAGAAGATCGCCTGCCTGACCTGCTACGACGCCAGCTTCGCGCTCATCGAGGATCGTGCAGGTGTCGACGTCGTTCTGATCGGCGATTCGATGGGCATGGTGATCCATGGCGGCAGCACCACCACGCCGGTGAGCGTCGCCGACATCGTCTATCACTCGAAATACGTCGCGCCCTTTCTGAAGCGCGCGTTCCTGATCGCCGATCTGCCGTTTCTCTCTTACGCCACGCTCGAGCGCGCGCTCGATGCCAGTCAGCGGGTGATGCAGGAGGGGGGGGCCAAGATGGTGAAGCTCGAAGGCGGACGCGAGCAGACCAGCATCGTCGAATACCTCGCGGTGCGCGGGGTGCCGGTGTGTGCGCACCTGGGCCTGCGCCCGCAGTTCGTGCACAAGATGGGCGCGATGAAGGTCCAGGGCCGTGACGAGGCGGCCGCCGAAGAAATGCTGCAGGACGCCCGCATGCTCGCGGATGCCGGTGCCGACCTGCTGCTGCTCGAATGCGTGCCATCGGAACTCGGAAGGCGCATCACGCAGGAAAGCCCGGTGCCGGTGATCGGGATCGGCGCAGGCCACGACGTCGACGGCCAGATCCTGGTGCTGCACGACATCCTCAACATCTCGCCGATGGTCACCCTGGGCCGCAAGCCGCGCTTCGTGAAGAACTACATGACCGCAGGTGCGGACATCGAATCGGCGATTCGCGCTTACGTGC
>CAZXXM010000130.1:0-8485 GCA_964644715.1 uncultured Salinisphaerales bacterium | reverse complement strand
GGTCGCACGCCGCTGCGCACGATCGCGTTCGCTCATCAGCGGACGCAGCACCGCCAGCTCCTGGCCCGCTTTCACGCGCTGTCCGGACACCGGCCAGCCGCTCGCGGCGGCCTCAAGCCGTCCGGGTTCGGGAGCGGTCACGACGCCCGGCGCATCCGGATGCGAGATCACTTCACCGATCAGGCTGCGCGTGCGGATCGCCTCGTCGACGGCCGGCGAAGTGCGGATGCCGAGCCGGTGCTGCAGCGGCTTGGGAACGAACAGGCGGCCGCCGGCGTCGCGATACGGCCGCTCCGCGGACGCCGCCGGCACCGCGCCGTGATGGGCCGGACCCTCGTCGTGCGCGCCCACCGTCGTTGCGAACAGCAGCAGCGAGGCGCAGAAAACGCGTGTGCCTCTCATCGTGCGATCGCTTGCTGCGAAGGAGCGGCCGTCTCGATCCGTACCGGCTCGCCGATGCGCAGCGCCGCGTCGCCGGTGATCGCGAACAGGTAGCGGCGCGCCCGAAGCTCCGGATCGAAGGACTCCGCGATCAGGCGCAATACCGTGGAGGCGCCGTCGATGGCGGTGGCGTAGACCGGAGCGGACGCATCGAGCTGTCCGTCGGGACTGATCGCCTCGACGGCCAATCCGTCCGCGTCGCCGATCTCGAACACGGTATCGCCGGCAGCGATGTCGCGGTCGGTGCGGGCGCGGCTGGCCAGCACCGTGCCCGCACGCTCGGCGGTCAGCGCCTGGCGCCTGGACAGCGCACCGGACAACTGTGCCTGGCGCTCGCGTGCACTGCGGTAGTCGCCGAGGATCTGAAGCGAGGGCAACGTGATCTGCCCGTCGAACTTCCCGGTGTCCACCGCATTGAAGCGCCGCACCTGCAGTTCGCCGAGCGTGACGTCGCGATCCGCGGTCGCGAGCTGCGCATCGAGGTCACGTCGCTCGGGTGCGGGAATGTTCGGCCGCAGGTAGGCGAGCACTTGCCCGGCCTGCAGACGTTGTCCCGGCGATGGAAAACCGCCGGGCGGTGCTTCGAGGCGCCCGGCCTGTTCGACGCTCACGCGCAGGCTCGCGCGCGGGTCCAGCACCACCTTGCCGGCGAGCGCCGCCGCGTCCGCGGCTCCGCAAAGCGCGCCGCAGACGATCACGATGACGGCGCGCAAGCGCCCCATCAGTGTGTCGAGCTGGCCGGCGCCGGGCCCGATTCCAGCAGCGCCACGATCTTGGTCAGGCCGTTGGCCTGCGCCACGCGCAGCGGCGTGTAGCCGGACTTCGTCGCCAGCTTAGGATCCGCGCCGAGCTTCAGCAGGTGCTGCACGTAGGCTTCGTGTCCGCCGGCGGCCGCCAGGTACAGCGCCGTCACGCCGCGATCGTTCTGCGTATTGACGTTCGCGCCTTTCTCGACGAGCAGGCTGATCAATTCCAGGCTGGAGCCGAAGTAGGTCGCATGGATCAGCGGCGTCCAGCCCGCCGGATCGCGGTACTCGGGATTGGCGCCGCGATCGAGCAGCAGCTTCGCGATCGCCAGATGATTCTTGCTCGCCGCCGCGAGCAGCGCGGTCTGGTCGACGGCATCGACGCTGTCCACCGGAACGCCGTGATCGAGTGCCGCGACGACCTGTTCGAGATGCCCGCTGCGGGCATCGTTGACGAAGAAGCTGATGCGTTCCTCGGCGCCGACGGCATCGGCGGGCTCGGCCTGCGCGGTTGCGGCGGGCGCCGCTGCCGGCTGCGACGTGGAGGCGCAGCCGGACAGGCCGGCGAGGGCGAGCAGGGTCAGCGAAAGAGCCGTGCGTTTCATGTTGGCGGGCCTCCTCACTTGCCGGCGCGGGCGACGGCGCTGGCGCCGGGCCCGCCGAGCTTGGCCTTGGCGGCGAGCTGCGCGGTCAGCGTTTCGATGCGCTGCTGCACCGTCTTCTGGTAGAGCGCTTCCTTGGCGGAGTCGTCGAGCGCGTCATAGGCCTCGGGCTTGGCGACCGCGCGAGGGCCGTCCTCGACCTTGAGCAGGTGCCAGCCGAAGCGCGTCTTCACCGGCGTCTTCGTGTACTCGCCCTTCTTGAGGGAGGTCAGGGCGTCGGTGAAGTGGTGATCGATGAAGATGTCGGGGCGGAACCAGCCGAGGTCGCCGCCATTGTTCTGGCCGCCGGGGTCCTGCGTGTAGACCTTGGCCACCGCCGCGAAGTCCTCGCCCTTGTCGAGCTTGCCGAGCGCAATGGCGGCCTGATCCGGCGTGGCGACCAGGATCTGGCGGATCTTGTATTCCACGATCTTTCCGTTGGCGCGGTTCCACTCGTAGGCGGTCTTGAGTTCCGCGGTCGTGACCGGGCTCTTTTCGAAATGATCCTGGAGCAGCGCGCGGGAAAGGATGGCGCGCTCCTGGTAATCGAGCTGGTCGGCGATCGCGGCGTTCTTGTCCAGGCCCTTGCGACGCGCTTCCTGCGCGAGCAATTCCTGAGTGACCAGTTCCTGGCGCGCCGCGGTGCGAGCTTCCTCGGAACCCGCGCCGCGCGCGGAAGGGTCGGGGTTGATGCTGGTGAGCATGAGCTGCACGTGGTTGCGGCTGATGCTCTTGCCGTTCACCAGCACGTCGGTCGTCAGACCTGAATCGGCCGGGGTGGCGGTGTCGGCCTTCGACTGCGAGAACGCAGGCGCGGCGAGCAGGCTCGCGGCGGCGACGAACAGCGCGGGGGTGAATCGAAACATCGGGTTCTCCCAAAATTGAAAACTTCTAAACGCGAAAGCGCAAAGAATGAAAAGTGAAGAGGTGCGACAGGAAAACAGAAAGGAGCAGGTAGAAGGAAAGAACTAAAACGCCGGTTCTCATTCCTCAGACCTGACGTAGCCCGGACGAAGTCCGGGATGCCCGCTCGATCGAACAGGGGAATCCCCGGACATCGTCCGGGCTGCGGAATGCAAAGTCGGCGCGGGTTTGCACCCGCGCCGACGTGGTTCACATCAACTGCGTGTCGCGTCCGGACTCAGCGCGTGCCGTCCGGATTCAGCGGCGTCTTCGGGAAGTAGCCCGGTCCGAACAGGGCCGCGCTATCACGCTCGAACGCCGCCGCGTGCGGCTTGGCTCCGCCCTTCACGCCACGCGCACCCGGCCACAGCCAGGCGTCACGCGCCGCGCTGTCGAAGTCCACGCAAGGCGTTCCGAGCAGCTCGTCGGTGAACGAGGTGTCGAGCACCGTGGCACCCGTGGCCTTGTCGAACTTGCCCAGGCAGATCGTGCGATCGCCGTCGGAGCCCGTGCCGGCGCCACCGATGTGGTTGAGTTCCACGAAGTACTGGATGAACACGTAGCGCGCCGTGCCCGTTGCGGGCTGTCCGCCGACCAGCGTGTTGCGCGGCACCTTGTCGCCGTTGGGCAGAGTCAGCGGGCTCAGGTCGAGGTAACCACCGGTTCCCTGCGGCGTCGCCTGGTATCCGACGCGATCGACCAGCGTGAAGTGCGGGCCGCCGTGCGTGTACAGGTTCTGCAGCGAGTTGAGGTTGCCGCTGCCAGGGCCGCTGCTGATGCCGGAGGGTTCGCCGCCGGTCTGCGTCGAATTGAGCAGGATCCCGGCGACATTCAGGTTCAGCAGCTCAGGCACGACTTCCGCGAGACGGTGGTAACCGACGCCCGGCTGGCTCACGTTGTTGGACACCGTGGTCTGCAGACCCGAACCATGCGGTCCGGTTTCGAACTGGCCGATGGCGCCACGAATGCGCGGGCAGTCCGACGCCTCGTTGTTGTGCTTGAGGATGTTGAACTTGCCGCTGACGCCGCCGGAGAGATCGGCGCGCGTGGCCGGCAGGCCCAGCGAGGTGTTGGCCGGACGCGAGGGATTCGCAGGCGGGAAGTCGCACTGGATCTTCGTGGCTTCGGTATTGCCCTTGCCCTTGGCCAGCAGCGGACGCACGTCGACGGTCAGCAGGCGACGGCTGTGCTCGCGCGGATAGTCACGGTCGAAGTCCGCCGAGCCGGCCGGGTCGATCGAGGCCGGGCTTTCGATACCCGACACCGGCTGGATCAGGAAGCGATCGTCGTCGGTGAGCGAGAAGTACGAAACACCGGTGCAGGGGCCCACGTCGTAGACCGCACGCCAGTAGGGACCCAGGCCGCCGTAGATGTTGACCTCGTTGCCTTTCAGCGTGATGTCGGGGCTGTAGTACAGAACGCCACCGCACATGGAGGCCGAGAACGCGCCGTCATGCGGGATGTAGTTCGCCGACCCCTCGGTGCAGCTCGCCGCGGTGATGCTGGAATTGTTGTTCGCGGTGACGCCGGCCGCCGAGACCGCCTTGTCGAACGAGGTGTCGCCCTGGTTCACCCAGCCCTTCTGATTGACGCAGTGATGCGACTGGTGAGGCAGGCCGAACGCCATCAGGCCTTCGTTCTCCTCGTGGATCAGGATCGGCTCGATGCGCGGACCATCCGGCACCGCGCTGACCGAGCGCAGGTACGGATTGTTCGGGTAGACGTTGGCCGGCTTCAGCGAGTCCTTGGTCTTGCCCTTGGTGTAGCTGTAGCTGGTTTCCCAGACACGCACGGAGGAACCGAAGCTCGATCCGCAGATGCCCAGCGGCGAGTTCGACAGCCCAGCCTGACCGCTACCGGCGAGATTGCCGCAGAACGCACCGAGGGCGCCGTTGATGGCGGCCACACCGATGCTCGCAGGCACGGCGTAGTCCGACGCGGCGAGATACTTGCCGTCGTAGGTCAGGCCCATGCCGTGCGGCTGTGACTCGATGCCCGCGTCGCGGTTGCCGAGATAGAACACACCCTGGTTGGCCGCACGCTGCGGGCGCAGGTCCGGATAGTTGGTGTAGTTCGTCGGGTTGCGCGGCTGCTTGGCTTCGACGCATCCCGGGTATTCCGTGATGCCGACGTGGCCGAGCAGAGGGTTGTCGTCCGGCGCCGTGAAGTTGAGGCAGCCGAGCTGCGTGACCGTCTGCAGCAAGGGAACCACGGCCGGCACGGCGGCGGTCGCGACGCCGAGCAGGGTCGGCGCCACGCGGCCCGGATCGATCTCCGTCACCGTTCCCTGCGGCCCGTACACGTAGTTGCCCATGTAGGTGAACAGGATCTTGTGGTTGTCGCCCGGAGCCGGCATGACGATGAAGTCGTCCGTCAGCGACGAACGGCGGGGCTGCGTGCCGGCAACCGCCAGCTCCGCCTTGCCGATGTTTCGCACGCTGGTGATGTCGTAGCGGAACACGTTCTTGCTGATGACGCCGCCGGCGAAGGTGTACTTGCGCTTGGCCGTCAGGCCATCGCCGCCGCCCGAGATGTAGGACGTGTAGCTCAGCATGTGGTGCGGATCGTTGTGCTGATCCGAACGATCGCCCCAGGCATTGGGCAGAACGTTGGAGACCAGCACGTTCGGCAGCTCCGCCGTCCAGATCACGTTGCCGAAGGTCGTGGAGTTGGGTTCCGCGTCGACCACGGCGAGGAAGTCCTGCGCGGTGTTCGGATTGCAGGTCGGCAGCGAGCAGCCGTCCGACGACCACACGAGCAGGACCGAGCCGTTCGGAATCTCCTGGCCGGTGTTCTTGTTGATGGCCGCAGGCGCGCCGGACGCCGGTGCCGCGGTGGTCGTCCCACCGCCGAGCAATCCGCCGACCAGTCCACCGAGCAGCTGTGCCTGTGCCACGCCTGACGTTGTCGCCCATAGCCCTGCCGCGGCACAGGCCATCAAGGCCTTGCGTGCGAGGCCTGTACGGCTACCCCCTGAAACTGTCATGGAATCTCCTGAACGTTTTCGAAAACGAATTTGAGCGAAAGCCGTTCGCCGCGATCTTCATCCCTGACATCACGACGGCTTGCGCACGACCGCATGAATGCGATCGCGACGGAACCTTAGCGTCGAAAAAACGTCGTGGAGCGTCGCGGAAATAGAACATTTACGACGATGAAAAAAGGCGCGCGTTCTTAGGACGATGAGCGATAAGAGATGCGTTCCGGCGTGCGCCGCATCGATCTAAAACCTGCGCTCGATGGGGCCTTCTTCGGGCCTATCGATATTCGTTTCGCGGCGTAGCCCGGACGAAGTCCGGGGTCGTGCTCGCAATACGAAGGCAACCCCGCACTTCGTCGGGGCTACGTAAATCGCCGATACACCGCAGGGGTCACGAAACTGTCGAGCAGGGTCGAACTGAACAGGCCGCCGAACACCACCAGCGCCACCGGATGCAACAACTCCTTGCCCGGATCCTCCGCGCCGACGAGCAGCGGCAACAGCGATAGCGCCGCAACGAGCGAAGTCATCAGCACCGGCACCAGGCGCTCCCCGGACCCGCGCAGCACGCGCGCGGTGACGTCGAGGGCCGGCTCGCGGTTTTCCAGATCGAGATAGCGGCCGATCTTGAGAATGCTGTTGCGCGCGGCGATGCCGGCCAGCGTGACGAAGCCGACCAGGCTCGCCACCGACAACGGCGTCGACGTCAGGCGCAGCGCGAGCGCGCCGCCGATCCACGCCAGGGGAATGCTGGCCAGCACGATCAGCACCGCGTGCATCGAACGGAAGTGCGCGTACAGCAGCGCCGTCATCAGGCCGAGTGCCAGCGCGGCCAGACCGAGCAGCTCGTGCGTGGCGGTGCGCGCCTGCGCGACCTGGCCTTCGACGCGGATCTCGAATCCCGCCGGAACGGGCAGCGCGGACAGGCGCCGTTCGAGATCGGCCACCGCTGCACCCAGATCGCCGGACGCGAACGCGGAGATCAGCAGCCGCCGACGGCCGTCCTCGCGCAACACGCGGTCCGGCACGTCGACGGTCTCCAGCTTCGCCACCCAGTTCAGCGGAACGGGCCCGGCCGGAGCGTCGACCAGCAGCTCGCCGATCCGCGCGGGATCGCGATCCGCTTCGGCCAGGCGCAGCACGAGATCGGTGCGGTACGGCGCGTCGAGCAGGCGGGCCAGCGGAGTGCCGGCACTCAGGCCGGTCACGGCATCGAGAACGCGAGCGGGCGGCAGGCCGTACATCGCCGCCATCGTGGCGTCGACGCGGACACGCTGTTCGCGCGTGCGGCCAACCACGTCAAGTCCCGCTTCGCGTAAGCCCGGAACGTCGGCGAGCACGCTGCGCACCTGGGCGGCCAGTGCGTCGAGCTGCGCAGCATCTTCCCCGAAAATTTTCACGGCGACCGGCGCGCGCACGCCGGAGAGCAGGTGATCGATGCGATGCGAGATCGGCTGGCTGATGCTGACCTGCCCCGGCAGCACCGCCAGTCGCGCGCCGAGATCGGCGAGCACCTCGTCGCGGCTGCGCGTGGACGCCTTCAGCTGCACGTCGAGCTCGGAGTAGTGGGGGCCTTCGGCGTGTTCGTCCAGCTCCGCACGTCCCGTGCGACGGCCGACGCTGCGCGCCTCGGGAAGCTCGAGAATCAACTGCTCGGCTGCGCGTCCGGCGCGATCGGACTCTTCCAGCGACAGGCCCGGCGACAGCACGAGATTCACTGTCAGCGTGCTTTCGTTGAGCGTCGGCAGGAAGCCCCGCGGCAGGCTCAGCAGCGCCGCGAGCGCCAGCAAGGCCAGCAGGCCGACGCCGGCGAGCAGCAGATGCGTCTGATCGAGCGTGACCTCGAGCACCCGCAGGTAGCGGGCGCGCAAGCGGGCCAGCCACGCGCGTTCGCGCGGCAGTCGCGGCTTTTGGCCGAGAAAGCCGAGCGCGCACAGGGCAGGCGTCACGGTGACGGCGACCAGCAGGCTCGCCAGGATCGCCGCCGCGTAGGCCGTGCCGAGCGCCGCGAACAGGCGGCCCTCGACGCCGCCCAGGAAGAACAGCGGCGCGAAGCCGGCGACGATCACCAGCGTGGCCTGCAGGATGCCGCCGCGCACCTCGGCGGTGGCCTGCGCGATCAATTCGAAGTCCGGCTGCCCCGCCTCGCGCAGTCGGCGCGCGACGTTCTCCACGCCGACCACGGCGTCGTCCACCAGCTCACCGACCGCGATGGCCAGGCCTCCGAGCGTAAGCGTGTTGATCGACAGGCCGAGCCAGGACAGCGCGAGGATGGCACCGGCGACCGACAGCGGGATCGCCAACAGCGAAATCGTCGTCGCGCGGCCTCCGCTGATGAACAGCGCCAGCACCAGCGCCACGATCAGCGCGCCGTGCCAGAGCGCGTCGCGCACGTTGCCGACCGAGGCGCGGATGAAGTCCGCCTGCCGGAACTGCAGGCTGCGCACCGTGCCGGCCGGCAGGCGCGTGTCGAACTGCGCCAGCCGCGCCTCGACCGCATCGGTCAGCGCCAGCGTGTCGATGTCCGGCTGCTTCTGGATCGCGAGGATCACGGCCGGTTCGCCGTCTGCACCGGCCGCGCCGCGGCGCAGCTTGCTGCCCTGCGCGATCGTCGCGACCTGGCTGAGCCACACCGGGCCGGCCTCGCGGTGATCGACCGCGACCTGTGCGAGTTCGCCGGCGTCGAAGGGCGTCGCCACGCCACGCAAGGTCCGCTCGCGTCCGTCGACGCTCTCGATGCCGCCGCCGCGGTTCTCGCCGTGGCCGCGCAAGGC
>CAZXXM010000129.1:0-8533 GCA_964644715.1 uncultured Salinisphaerales bacterium | reverse complement strand
GGCAGCAGGCCGTCGACGCCCCGGTCGGTGGTCTTCAGTCCCATCTCGCGGGCGCGCGCCAGGCCTTCGGACGCGGGATCGATACCCGCCATCCAGACCGGCTCGAGCAGCGGACTGCGCTTGAGCTTGTAGAGCAGATCGGTGCCGATGTTGCCCGGCCCGATCAGTGCGCAGCGAACCTTTTCCATCCCGCCTGGCCCATCCGAATCGCGAAGGTGGCGCACCGTAACGCGCTCGCAGCGTTCGTGCAACATTCAGGCTGGACAGCTTGTAAATAAAATCACGCCGGATGGGATATGCGCCGGTAGCGCCCGGCCCGGACGAAGCCCGGGGTCGCCCCGCGGCGTCCGCGGGCTGCCTCTTCGCATCGCGATCCGCGCCGGCGCAAACTCTTCCGATGCGAAGAGACGACATCGGTTCGCCCAGATTCCTGCGATGAGACCCTGCGCCCGCATCCTCCTCACGGCCATCGCCGTCCTGCTGCTGCTCGCCGCGCTCGCCGTCTGGAACACCGCGTTCCGCGTGCCCGCGACGAATCGTCTGCCGATGCCGGAAGGCCTGGTCTCGCTGGACTCGCCGGCCGGCGCGAAGCTGCTCTCCGAAGCCGAGGCCACCGCCGACCTCGCACCGCTTCGGCAACACTTCGAGACCCAGTCGCGAGCGGCCTTCTGCGGCGTGGCGAGTGCCGTGATGGTGTTGAATGCGATGCCGGGACGAGGCCCGTCGTGGAATCAGTCCACGTTCTTCATCGATGCCGCGCGCAGGATCCGCCATCCCCTGCAGATCACGTTCGGGGGTATGAACTTGGCCGAACTCGACGGTCTTCTACGGGCGCACGGACTCGACACCTCGCGCGTTCACGCCTCGGACACCACGGTGGATGCCTTCCGCTCGACGCTACGTCGGAACCTGGAAACAGAAGGCGACTACCTGATCGTCAATTACGAGCGCGCGGTGCTGGGCCAGGCCGCTTCCGGACACCTTTCGCCGCTCGGCGCCTACGACGCGAAGAGTGATCGCGTCCTGGTGCTCGACGTGGCGGCATACAAGTACGCTCCGGCCTGGGTTGCCGTCGATGCGCTGTGGAAGGCGATGGACACGCGGGACTCCAGCTCGAACCGAACGCGCGGATTCATCGCCGTGCGTGCACGATCGTGGCCATGACGACCGCAAACCTGCTCCCTGCCGACCGCGAGGCTCCCAAGCCGGAGCAGTACCGGGCGCTGCTCTCCAGCGCACGCGCCGTGTTCGACGGCGAGCGCGACCGCATCGCCAACGCAGCCAACCTGGCCGCGTTGATCTACCACGCACTGCCGGACCTGAACTGGGCGGGGTTCTATTTCTGGAACGGCGAGCAACTGCTGCTCGGACCGTTCCAGGGGAAGGTCGCCTGTGTGCGCATCGACCTGGGCCGAGGCGTCTGCGGCGCCGCGGCGAGCCAGCGCCGCACGCAGATCGTGCCCGACGTGCACGCGTTTCCTGGTCACATCGCCTGCGATCCGGCATCGCGCTCCGAGATCGTCGTTCCGCTGGTCCGCGGCGAACAGCTGCTGGGTGTGCTCGATCTCGACAGCCCGGTGGCTGGACGTTTCGATGCGGAAGACGCTGCGGGACTGGAGGGCCTGGCACGGGCCTGGATCGAGTCGAGCGACACCACCTGAGCACCGGTAGCGGGTCCGTCTGGATTGACAGCATCCGCCGCCGGGGAGAATTTCGGGGGCCATAGAAGGAACGGCCATGCGAGGCCGGACACATCCACCGAGGAGGCCCCATGGCAGACGACATTCCCCAGCAGTTCGCGAAGCTTTCCGCGTTCTGCACCAGCGACCAGATCAAGTGGAAGCGCCTGCAGGGCGGCGATGCGTTCGACTACCCGATCGACTACTGGATCGCGCCGCTCGGCGTTC
The DNA here is from genome assembly GCA_964644715.1 of uncultured Salinisphaerales bacterium. Taxonomy (GTDB): domain Bacteria; phylum Pseudomonadota; class Gammaproteobacteria; order Nevskiales; family Nevskiaceae; genus Panacagrimonas. The sequence goes on along the minus strand of CAZXXM010000129.1, from coordinate 6,626 downwards.
AGCTCGACACCGGTCGCGCCGATTTTCTCGTGAAGTGGGAGCCCAATGCCTACTGCCACTTTCATCGCCACACCGGCCACACGACGGTGATGGTGCTCGAGGGCGAGCATCACGTCATCGAGGAGACGCCGACCGAGACCGTGCACAAGATCCGCCGGCCCGGGCACCTGGTCCGCAATCCCCCGGGCGACGTGCACATGGAGCGTGCGGGCCCCAACGGCTCGGTGTTGTTCTTCAGCATGGTGGCGCAGAACGGTGAATTGTTCGACATCATCGACCGCGACGAAAAGCTGATCCGCAAGCTGACCTTGCAGGATCTGGCGACCGGCAACTACTGAGCGCTACGCCGCGTAGATCATCTTCCGCGTCATGCCGCCGTCGACGACGAAGCATTGACCGGTCACGAAGCCCGATTCCGAGGACGCGAGATAGGCGGCCAGCGCGGCGACATCGCGGGGTTCGCCGACGCGTCCGACCGGGTGCTGTGCGTGATCGACTTTTCGCAGCTTCCTGACCGCCCCGGTCGCGATCCATCCCGGCGCAATGGCGTTGACGCGGATGTCCGGGCCCAGGCTCAGCGCCAGGGCGTGCGTCAAGGCCGTGATACCGCCCTTGGCCGCGGCATACGCAAGGGTGTCGGGTTCCGACATCAGCGCCCGTGTCGACGACAGGTTGATGATCGTGCCCTGGTTGCGACGCAGATGTGGAATCGCATGCTTGGCCACGAGAAAGGCGCCGGTGAGATTGGTGTCGATCACGCGACGCCACTCGTCCAGCGCCAGTGCCTCTGGCGGCCCGCTGTGCGGGTCCGCGATCGCGGCATTGTTGACGACGATGTCGAGGCGCCCCGCCCATCGCAGGACGCCCGTGATGGCCTGCATCACCTGCGCCTCGTCCGACACATCGCAAGTCTCCACGTGCAGGCGATTCCTGGCGCGTGAACGCGAAGGCCGGCGATCGAGCACGGCAACGCTCGCGCCTTCCGCGCGAAATCGTTCCACGATGCCTCGACCGATGCCGCTGCCGCCCCCGGTCACGATGGCTACCTTGCCGGCGAGACGTTTCATGACGCGAAAGACTCCTCGTGTGACGGTGAATACCCGGCGTTCAGGCCGGCACGCAGCGTGCCCAGGCCCGCACCTCGTCGACGAACAGCGCCGGCTGCTCGAAGGCCGCGAAGTGTCCGCCCTTGGCCGGCTCGCCCCAGTACACGATGTTCGACATGCACTTCTCGGCCCAGCTGCGCGGCGCGCGGTAGATCTCCTTCGGAAAGATGCTGCAGCCCACCGGCAAGGCGAGCGGCACCGCGAAGAAGCCGTTCTTGTAGCTCTCCCAGTACAGGCGGCCCGAGGACGCGCCGCTGTTGGTGAGCCAGTAGAGCGTGATGACGTCGAGCATCTGGTCATAGCTCAGCGCGTTCAGCGGGTCGCCGCCGCAGTCCGTCCAGCGCCAGAACTTCTCGAAGATCCACGTCGCCTGTCCGGCCGGGGAATCGGCCAGCCCGTAGCCCAGGGTCTGCGGACGCGTGGACTGCTGGTGCGAGTAGCCGGAGTCCCATTCCACGTAGTCCTTCATCGCCGCCAGCATCGCGCCCTCTGCAGGCGACAGATCCGTACCCGGATCGCGCGGCATCACCAGCGGCATGTTGACGTGGATCGCCTGCAGTCCGGCCGGCCGGAACGCGCCGAGTGCCGTCGTCACCGCAGCGCCCCAGTCGCCACCCTGCGCGAGATATTCGCGGTAGGCCAGGCGCGCCATCAGCTCCGACCAGGTCTTCGCGATCTTCGGAACCGACCAGCCCTTGGCCGCGGGCTTGCCCGAGAAGCCGAAGCCCGGCAGCGTGGGAATCACGAGGTGGAATGCGTCCTCGGCCTTGCCGCCATGCGCGACCGGGTCGGTCAGCGGGTCGATGACGTCCATGAATTCGAGCATCGCGCCCGGCCATCCGTGGGTCATCAACAGCGGTCTTGCGTTCGCGTGCTTCGAGCGGACGTGCAGGAAGTGGATCGACAGGCCGTCGATCACCGTCGTGAATTGCTCGTAGCGGTTCAGCGCCGCCTCGCAGCGGCGCCAGTCGTATCGCGTCGACCAGTATTCGACGAGCGCCTTGGCGTCCTTCAGCGGAACGCCCTGGCTCCAGTCGTTCACGGTTTCATGCTCGGGCCAGCGCGTGCGGCTCAGGCGCAGGCGCAGGTCGTCGAGATCGGATTGGGGAACGGCGACGCGAAACGGCGTGATGGCGGTGCTCATGTGGCGGGCTGGGAGTCAAAAGAAGAGTGCCGCGGGAAAGGCCATCCCGCTTGCGAAGGGCGGGGGACCCGGGGCGAGCATGGCGATCGTCGACCTCGATAGACTGGCGGCTGTTGCCGGCACAGGCAACGAGGAGAGAGACCCGACATGACGCCGCTTCGCATCAACCTCGACGCAGACGACATCCCGAAGCACTGGTACAACGTCGCCGCGGACATGCCCAACCCGCCGCTGCCCCCGCTGGGCAGGGACGGCAAGCCCGTCACGCCGGAGGCGATGTCGGCGATCTTTCCCGGCCCGATCCTCGAACAGGAGATGTCGGCTCAGCGCTGGATCGCCATTCCCGAGGAAGTGCGGCAGATCTACGCGCAGTGGCGGCCGTCGCCGCTGTGTCGCGCGCTCCGGCTCGAGCAGAGCCTGGGGACGCCCGCCAGGATCTTCTACAAGTACGAGGGCGTATCGCCGGCCGGTTCGCACAAGCCGAACTCGGCGGTGCCGCAGGCCTACTACAACAAGCTCGCAGGAACCAAGCGCCTGACCACCGAAACCGGGGCAGGGCAGTGGGGATCGTCGATCGCCTATGCCGGCCAGATGTTCGGCCTGCCGGTGCGCGTCTACATGGTCAAGGTCAGCTACCAGCAGAAGCCGTTCCGGCGCTCGATGATGCAGACCTGGGGCGCCGAGGTGTTCGCGAGCCCGACCGATCGCACGCAGGCGGGCCGCGACGCGCTCGCGGCCGATCCGGATTCGCCGGGCTCGCTGGGGCTGGCGATCTCGGAGGCGGTCGAAGAGGCCGCTGCCGATCCCGGCGTCTGCTACACGCTCGGCTCGGTGCTGAACCACGTGCTGCTGCACCAGACCGTGATCGGGCTGGAGGCCAAGAAGCAGCTCGACAAGGTGGGCCTGTATCCCGACGTGGTCATCGGTCCTTGCGGCGGTGGCTCGAGCTTCGGCGGCATCGCTTTCCCGTTCCTGTCGGACAAGATCGCCGGCGAGAAGCGCGCGCAGAACCTGCGCTGCGTGGCGGTGGAGCCGACGTCCTGCCCCACCTTGACCAAGGGCGCCTACGCCTACGATTTCGGTGACATGTCGGGTTACACGCCGATCATGAAGATGTACACGCTCGGCCACGATTTCATGCCGCCGGGCATCCACGCCGGCGGCCTGCGCTATCACGGCGACTCGCCGCTGGTCTCGCAGCTGGTGCACGAGAAACTGCTCGAAGCGCTGGCGGTGCCGCAGGTGGCCACGTTCGCGGCTGGCGTCGACTTCGCGCGTGCCGAGGGCATCATCCCGGCACCGGAGTCCTGTCACGCGATACGCGCGGTGATCGACGAGGCGCTTCGTTGCAAGGCCACCGGCGAGCCCAAGACCATCCTGTTCAATCTCACCGGTCACGGCCACTTCGACATGGGCTCGTTCGATCGCTACCTGTCCGGGCAGCTCGAGGACTACGAGTATCCGGACGAGGCGATCCAGGCGTCTTTGAAGCGTCTACCCCAGGTGGGATGACGCCCCCGTAGCCCCGACGAAGTCCGGGGTTGCGCTCCGTATGCGAGGTAAACCCCGGTTCTTTCGCTTCGCGAAATTCAACGTCCAGGCTACGGAAGGGCCGCTCGATCAGTGCCCCGGCGTCGCGAACCGGTACAGGCCGATCAGCACCAGCCCGACAACGACGATCCACGCATCGCAGATCCGCTTGAGCGGCCACGGTGCCTCGCGCACTTCCATGAAGTGGAACAGGATCAGCCGCACCTTCACCAGCGACAGCAGGATCACGCCGGTGCTGATGTCGACGTGCGGCCGCACCTCGGTACCGGTTCCGTGGTCGGTACCCAGCCACCACGAGAACACGGTGACGCCCGCCAGGATGAGCCACACGATCGTGGCAGGGTGACGCAGCAGAGCAATCATGGCGATTCGGCGGTGGACTACTTCATCAGGTACAGCAGCGGGAACAGCACGATCCACAGCAGATCGACCATGTGCCAGTAGGTGGCGCTCGCTTCGAGAAAGACCCGGTCCTGCGCCGTGCGGATGCCGGCACCGACCCTGAGGAACACGAAGGCCAGCACGATCATGCCGATCAGCACGTGCAGCAGGTGCAGCCCGGTGAGCATGTAGTAGTACGAGTAGAACTCGTTGGCGATCGGCGTGAGCCCCTGCAGCACCTTCTCGCGGTATTCGAAGAACTTCACGACGCCGAAGCCGGCGCCGCACAGGAACGCGGCCGCGAACAGGCGCTGCGCGAGCGCGCGTGCATCGCGTCGGGCCGCGTCGGTGGCCATGACGACGAACCAGGAACTGCTGAGCAGCAGCAAGGTGTTGATGGCGCCGAAGGCCTGATTGAGCGCGGCCTGCGACTGCAGGTACAGCTCCACCTGTTCGGCGCGGTAGAACACGAAACCGGCGAACAGCATCGCGAACACGGTCATGTCGCCGAGCACGAAGACCCAGATGCCGGTTTCGCCAGGGATGTGGCCTGCGCCGGGTTTGCGTGCCTCCGAGACGGCGGCCGGTGCCGTCATGCCGCCGTCCCGTTCGCGTCCTGCCGCTCCTGCTGGCGAATGGCGCCCAGCAGCAGCACGTACATCACCGGGAACCAGGCGCCGAAGAACGCGAACGGAATCCAGTACGGCAGCAGGCCGTTCCACGCGAACGGACCGGTACGCGCGAACATCGCCGCCACGCCCGGCGCGAAGACGAAGGCGGTCCAGAGGTTGTAGTACCCGGCCCAGCGCGGAAACACCGGCGACGCGTTGCGGTCACCGAGGATCGCCACGCCCAGCACGGCCACCTGCAGCACCGCGATGCTCACCGGCGTCAGGAACGAGAGCCAGGCCAGGTCGTTGAGCAGTTGCGTCAGCGCCGGATCGCGTTCCGGACGAAACGCGAGAACCGCCCACAGCATGATCGGCAGCATCAGGAACACGTTCACCGCCGTTCCCGCCGTCAGCTGCGTGTTCACCAGCGCCGGGCTGCAGGTCTTGATCCGGCTCATCTGGGCGGAGATCAGCGACAGCCAGGGCAGCAGCAGGCCGACGGCCAGCATCATCAGCGCGCAGCCGACGCGGATCATCACCGAGTGGTCGCGGTACATGGCCGCGAGCTCCTCGGCCGGCATCGCGGGCGAAGGTGCCGGCATGAACCCCGCGCAGAGGATGAAGCCGAGGCTGTAGAACACGACGAAGGCGGGTCCGCCCAGTGCACACCAACGCTGACCGTTCATGCTGGATTCCCCTGGTTGTTTTGATCGGCCGCTCGATTCGGTGCGGATGCGGCTCGGGAAGGGACTGTAGCGGGACCGGCTGCAAGAGGGCAGCGAGTCGATACAAGGAAGGACCGCCGATGTCAGATACGCGCCGGCCGCCACCGTAGCCCGGGCGAAGTCCGGGTTTCCCTCGAACAGGGAACGCAATCCCGGACTTCGTCCGGGCTACGGTGGGGATCCGCATTCAACGCATCACGAAAGGATTGGCTGGCGCAGCATCCGAATACGACAGCCAGACGCTCTTGGTCTCCAGGAACTGCCGGATCGATTCGAGTCCGCTCTCGCGTCCGATGCCGGAGTGCTTCATGCCGCCGAACGGCATCATGTAGCTCACGGCGCGATAGGTGTTGATCCAGACGGTGCCGGCCTTGATCGCGGCCGACACGCGCATCGCGCGGCCGATGTCGCGCGTCCATACGCCGGCGGCCAGGCCGTAGATCGTGTCGTTGCCGATGCGGATCGCGTCCGCCTCGTCGTCGAATCCGATGATCGACAGCACCGGGCCGAACACTTCCTCGCGCGCGATGCGCATGTCGGAGCGGACGTCGACGAAGATCGTCGGCTCGACGAACTGACCGCCGGGCAACTGCGATGCCGGCCCGCCGCCGAGGATGCAGCGCGCGCCTTCGGCCTTGGCGATGTCGATGTAGTCGAGCACCTTGCGGTACTGCGCGGCGGTCGTCACCGGTCCGATGTTGGTGTCGGACGCCATCGGATTGCCCTTGCGCGCGGAGCGTCCGAGCGCGGCGACTTTCTCGGTGAACGCTTCGCGGATCGAGTTCTGCACCAGCAGCCGCGAGCCGGCGATGCAGGTCTGCCCGGTGGCCGCGAAGATGCCGGAGATCGCGCCGGAAGCCGCCTGATCGAGATCGCAATCATCGAACACGATGTTCGGCGACTTGCCGCCGAGTTCGAGCGCGACGCGCTTCATGCCGCGTGCGGCCTGCGCGTAGATCTTCGCGCCGGTGACGTCGGACCCCGTGAACGTGACCTTGGCCACGCCCGCGTGATCCACCAGCGCCGAACCCGCTTCCTGGCCCAGGCCCGCGACCACGTTGAAGACGCCGTCCGGGAAGCCGGCCTCCTTCGTCAGCGCCGCGAACTC
>CAZXXM010000128.1:0-8555 GCA_964644715.1 uncultured Salinisphaerales bacterium | reverse complement strand
ACGAACAGCCGCTGCGCGTAGGGGCCGGTGACGGCGTGCATCGCGTCGAAGCGCATCGAATGGCCGCGCTTGAACCCGTCGCGGATGCGGTCGAAGTCGAACAGCGTCTGCATCAGCGCCGCGTAGTCGTCCACACAATCGACGACTTCCACCTCCATGCCGCCGACGGTCTGCACGCCGCGGCGTTCGAGATCCACGTAGACGCCTTCGAGCGTCTTGTAGCGCGTGATCTGGCGGCTGGTCTCGTAGATCCTGTCGGTCAGGCCCTCCGACGCCTGGCCGCCACCGGCGACGTTGTACTTGATGCCGAAGTCGCCGTCCTCGCCCGCCGGATTGTGGCTGGCGGTGAGTACGAACCCGCCGGCGGCCTTGCGCAGCCGGATCAGGTGCGAAGCCGCGGGTGTGGACAGGATGCCGCCTTGTCCCACGATCACGCGTTGCACGCCGTTGGCCGCGGCCATCGCGATGGCGGTCTGGATCGCGGTGCGATTGTGGTAGCGCCCGTCGCCGCCGATGACCAGAGTGCCGCCCTTGAGGCGGGTGTCGACGTCGAAGATCGACTGCAGGAAATTCTCGAGGTAGTGCGGCTGCTGGAACACCGGCACCTTCTTGCGCAGGCCGGCCGTCCCGGCCTTCTGGTCGGGGTAGGGCTTGGAAGCGATCTCGCGCAAGGCCATCACGTTCTCCGCGTCTTGCAGGGGATCGCATTCTTGCGCCCGCGCGCCCGCGAAAATCAAGACTTGCGCGCGAAGGTCGCGTTCGGGATAGTCCCTCCATGCTCGCCGATGTCGCCAATCATCTCTGTCCCTGCTGCGGGAAGCCGCGCAGCCTCGCGCACCTGATGGATCTGTACGAGCGCAACTACAAGCTCATCCAGCGCCTGGTGCCGGAGCTCGATCTTCCGTTCGAGTCGGCGGTGTCGCGTTCGGGTTCCGACTTCCCCTTGCACCTGCTGCTGGTCGAGCGCGATCGCTACACGCTGACGATCCGCCTCACCTATGAATTCGTCGACGAGACCGGCACGCGCCGTCAGCCCGACATTCTCGTGCGGGCTTACCGCGACGCCGGCGTGGCCGAGGCACTGGAGTGCAGCCACCGTCCGCCGTGGCAGGCGCAGGAAGAGGGCGATCCGAAGGCCGATGCGTTCCTGAGCGGCCAGTGGCGCCGGAATCTCATGCTCGGCAAGTGGCTCGAATACCTGCTGGAACATGGCCACGGCTTCGGCCTGGCGAACCGGCCGCGGGTCGCGGCCGCCGCTTGACTCGACGAGGGGAGTTTCGACGATGAAGAACCATTTCCTGGTGCCCGCGCTGGCCGCCGGCCTGTCCCTGCTTTCGCTGTCTGCGGTCGCCAAGGACGAGGCGATGGTCAGCATCCTGAAGGACCGCAACGGCAAAAAGGTGACGGTGGTGCTGCAGTCAGGCACCGAACTGTCGGGCAAGGTCAAGGACGTGGGCAACAACACGCTGACCCTCAGCGAACTCAGTGGCAAGGAGCTGTTCGACGCCGTCGTCGACCTCGACGACATCTCTGCCGTCCAGTTCCGCGCGCGCGAGAACTAATTCGTCCGCGGGCTTCGTGCCCGCGACGTGATGCCGGATTCCCAGTATCTTTCGCGGCCTTCCGGGCCGCGTTTCGTGTGCCCGTCGTCCGCCGTCTCCTGATTCCCGATTCCTGATGCTGACCTACGACACCGAACGCCTGCCGCTGCGGCTCTTCGCCGAGAAGGCGTATCTCGACTACTCGATGTACGTGGTGCTGGACCGCGCGCTTCCGCATATCGCCGACGGCCTCAAGCCGGTGCAGCGCCGCATCGTGTACGCGATGTCGGAGCTGGGACTGAACGCCACCTCCAAGCACAAGAAGTCGGCACGCACCGTCGGCGACGTCATCGGCAAGTTCCATCCGCACGGCGACAGCGCCTGCTACGAAGCCATGGTCACCATGGCGCAGCCGTTCAACTACCGCTATCCGCTGGTGGACGGGCAGGGCAACTGGGGCTCGCCGGACGATCCCAAGTCCTTCGCCGCGATGCGCTACACCGAATCGCGCCTGGGAGCGTACGCGCAGACGCTGCTGGCCGAACTCGGCCAGGGCACGGTCGACTGGCAGCCCAATTTCGACGGCACTCTCGAAGAGCCGATGCGCCTGCCGGCGCGACTGCCCAACGTGCTGGTCAACGGCACCACCGGCATCGCGGTGGGCATGGCCACCGACATCCCGCCGCACAACATCCGCGAACTGGTGAAGGCCTGCCTGCACCTGTTGAAGCACCCCAACGCGCAGGTCGAGACCCTGTGCGAGTTCGTGCCGGCACCCGATTTTCCGACCGGCTGCGAGATCGTCTCCGAGCCGCACGACCTGCTGAAGATCTACCAGACCGGCAACGGCATGGTGCGTACGCGCGCGATCTGGGAGCGCGACGAGGACACCGGCCACATCGTGCTGACGGCCTTGCCGCACCAGGTTTCGCCGAGCAAGGTGCAGGAGCAGATCGCCGAGCAGATGCGGGCCAAGAAGCTGCCGCTGGTCGAGGACTTGCGCGACGAGTCCGACCACGAGAATCCGGTGCGCGTCGTCATCATTCCGCGTTCGAACCGCGTGGATGCGGAAGCGCTGATGGCGCACCTGTTCGCCACCACGGACCTCGAGAAGAGCGTCCGCGTGAATCTCAACATGATCGGCCTGGACGGCCGGCCGCGCGTGAAGAATCTCAAGGAGATCCTCACCGAGTGGCTGGACTACCGATTCCAGACCGTCACGCGGCGTCTGAATCATCGCCTGGGCAAGGTCAACGAGCGGCTGCACATCCTCGAAGGCCTGATGATCGCGTACCTCAACATCGACGAGGTCATCCGCATCATCCGCTTCGAGGACGACCCCAAGGCCAAGCTGATCAGCACGTTCGCGCTCAGCGACGTGCAGGCCGAATGGATCCTGGACCTGAAGCTGCGCCACCTGCAGAAGCTCGAGGAGATGCGCATCAAGGGCGAGCAGGACGAGCTGATGGCCGAGCGCGAGAAGCTCGAAGAACTGCTAGGCGACGACGACAAGCTCAAGAAGCTGATCGGCGAAGAGCTCAAGGAAGACGCCAAGAAGTACGGCGACGAACGTCGCTGCCCGGTGAACGCCAAGCCGCCCGCCGTGGCGCTGAGCTCGGAGGAGATCATCCCTGCCGAGCCGATCACCGTGGTGCTGTCCAAGGCCGGATGGATCCGCGCCGGCAAGGGCCACGATCTCGATCCGCTCGCGCTCAACTACAAGGCCGGCGACGAGTACCTCGCGCATGCGCAGGGCAAATCCAACCAGCTGCTGATCCTGCTCGACTCGAAGGGTCGCTGCTACACGCTCAATCCGCGCGATCTGCCGTCCGCGCGATCGCAGGGCGAGCCGGTGACGACCAAGCTCGACGTCCAGGACGGTGCACGCATCGTCGCGTTGCTGCTCGGCGACGAAAACGAGCGCTACGTGCTCGGATCGGAGGACGGCTACGGGTTCGTCGTACGCTTGGGCGAGCTGCAGGGAAACAAGCGCGCCGGCAAGGCCGTGATCACGCTCGAAGGGCAGCCGCTGATGCCCTCGCGCGTGACCGACACGGCCACCGATCGGTACGCCCTGTCGACCGCCGAAGGACGCCTGCTCGTGTTCCCGCTGTCCGAGCTGCCGGAGCTGGCCAAGGGCAAGGGCAACAAGCTCGTCACGCTCAAGGGCGAGGATCGGATCACGGCCAGTGCGGTCGTTTCGGCCGGAACGACCCTGGTTCTGCATGGCCCGAAGCGCACCCAGAACCTCAAGCCGTCGGATCTCGACGCGTACGCCGGCGCGCGGGCGAGCCGCGGCGGCCATCTGCCGCGCGGCTTCCAGACGGTGGAGAAGATGAGCGTTTCTGGTGGCTAGGCGCCTGGCAGGCCCTGGATTCAAAAACAACGGCTAGCGCAAAGGAAGCAAAGGAAAAAGAAAGGCGCAAAGCAAAACATCGATCATTCTTTGCGCCTTTCTCGGCTGTTCTCCGCGTCCTTGCGTTTGCCCTCGTTGCTTTCAACCGCCCGCAAAAAGCAGTCTCCCTGCCGTGTCACCGCGGAACGAGTCCTTGAACCCTGGGTCCAAGGCCCGATATTGATCCCTGCGGAGAGGTCCGCGAGAGAGAACCCATGAAACGAGTCTTCCTGCTGGTTGCTACCAACATCGCGGTCATGATCGTGCTGTCGATCGTGGCCTCCCTGCTCGGCGTCGATCGCTTCCTGACGCAGAACGGCCTGAACCTGGGCGCGTTGCTCGCGTTCTCCGCCATTTTCGGCTTCGGTGGCGCCTTCATCTCGTTGGCCATGTCCAAGTGGATGGCCAAGCGCAGTACCGGTGCGCAGGTCATCACCGAGCCGCGTAACGCCGCCGAGAAGTGGTTGCTCGACACGGTGCAGCGGCAGGCCCGTGTCGCCGGCATCGGCATGCCGGAGGTCGCGGTGTTCGACGCTCCCGAACCCAATGCCTTCGCTACCGGCATGAACAAGAACAACGCGCTGGTGGCCGTCAGCACCGGGCTGATGCGCAATATGAGCCAGGAAGAAGTCGAGGCCGTGCTGGGTCATGAGGTCAGCCACGTTGCCAACGGCGACATGGTGACGCTCACGCTGATCCAGGGCGTGCTCAACACCTTCGTGATGTTCCTGTCGCGCGTCGTGGGCTACGTCATCGACCGCGCGGTGTTCAAGACCGAGCGCGGCACCGGCCCGGGGTACTACATCACGGTGTTCGTGCTGCAGATCGTGTTCGGCATTCTCGCCACGGCGATCGTCTGCTGGTTCTCGCGCCAGCGTGAATACCGGGCGGATGCCGGTGGCGCCCATCTGGCCGGCAAGCGCAAGATGATCTCGGCGCTCGAGCGCCTGAAGGGCGGCGACGGACATTCCTCGCTGCCGCAGACGGTCGAGGCCTTCGGCATCATCGGCGTCAAGAAGATGTTCATGACGCATCCGCCGCTGGACGATCGCATCGCAGCGTTGCGGGCATCGAGCGCCGTTTCGTAACGGCGGTCTGCGAGGAAAACGAAAGCCCGGTGGAACGATGTTCCACCGGGCTTTTTTCTTGGCGTCCCCCCGTAGCCCGGACGAAGTCCGGGGTACCGCTCACGTTACGAGGCAAGCCTCCCGGATCTCGTTCGGGCGGAGACTCAGGTCAGCATCACCACTTCAGGCTCCTGGACGTGGTAGCCCTGGATGTAATTCACGCCCATCTGCCACATCCGCGCCATCACGTTGGCGTCCTCGACGTGGCTGACGATGGTCTTGATGCGGCGCTGCTTGGCCATCTCCATCAGCGTCGTCATCTTCTTCTGGATGTCCTTGTCGCCGAAGTCGTGCGTGTAGGAGCTGTGGAACTTCAGGAAATTGATCGGCAGGTGCTCGATCAGCTGCGCCGAGTTGGCACCGATTCCGAAATGCTCGATGGCCACGCTCGCGCCGGCGTCGCGCATGACCTTGGTCAGCACCTTGGCCTTGCGGATGTGATTCTGCAGGACGATCTCCTGCACCTCGATGCAGATTTCCTCGTTGCCGAAGCGCCGTCCCTTGATCGAATCCTGGAACCACGCCAGGAAGCTTTCCGCATCGCGCAGTGATTCTTCACTGAGCTTGAGGAACAGCATCGAGGCGTCCTTGCGCGGCTCGCGGCTGGAGATGACCTTGATCGCGCGGCTGATCACCCAGCGATCGATGGCTCGCATCAAGCCGGCTTTCTCGGCGGCCTTGATGAAGTCGCTGGCGTGCAGTTCCACGCCTTGTTCGTTGACCATGCGCACCAGCACGTCGAAGTGCTGGCGCGTGTCGCCTTCCAGGCTCGCGATGGTCTGGTAGGCGAGCTTGAAGCGGTTCTCCTCGATCGCCTTGCGGATTCCGTCCGCCTTGCGCTGGTCCTCGCGTTCGTCGGCATTGGCCCGCGCGGTGGGACCCAGCACGATCGCCCGGTTGCCGCCCTTGGCCGACAGCTTGCGCGCCTCGCGCACCAGATCGCCCGCCACCTGGGACGCCGTGTCGGATCCGCCCAGCGGATAGATCGTGACCGATAGCGTGACCTGCGACTCGTGGTCGGCAGAGCTGAACACCTGGGCTGCGATCTCGCGCGCCAGGCTGTCCGCCAGCCCTTCGAACTGAAGGGCGTCCGGGCGCGACACGAGCATCGCGAATTCCTGCGTCGAAAACCGGAACAGGCCCTCGCTGGGCTCGGCCAACGCAGACAGCTTGCTGCCGGCCTGGAGCACGACCTGCTCGGCGTCGAGATGGCCGACGCGTTCTTCGAGCGCGTTGAAGTTGTCGATCACCGCGAAGATCGCCGCGCGCGGCTCGCTGCCGGCGGCCGGCGCTTCCAGCGCCTTGAAGAATTCGATCCGGCCCGAGGCGCTCGCCACGACGGGAACCAGCGCCGACGCAGCTTGCGCGGTCTCGGCACGGATCAGCATCTCGACGAAGCGCTCGCCATCGGCTTCGCCGGGCGTCAGCTGCGCGCGCACCGGCACCTTGTCGCCGGCGCGCGAGAGAAGTACGCATTCGAGCGGCTTGCCATCGGCGCGGCCGTTGTTGAGCTGCCTGAGGTAGTCACGCACGCTCGCCTGGTTGTCCGGCGAGATGATGTCCATCAGCGGCACGCCGGAAAGCAGTTCGACGTCGCCGTAGCCGACCAGCGTGGCGAACGCCGGGTTCACCTTCGAGACGATGCCTTCGTAGATGTGCGCCACCGCGTCGCCGGTGCCGGCGATCAGCTGCGAATAGCGGGACTCGTAGTCGGCCAGTTGCGATCGCGATCGCGCCAGCTCACGCAGATTGCGATAGGCGATCAGCTCGCGCACGTAGACGCGCTCGAGATGCGCCAGCGATTCGGGATCGCCGTCCGCCACCAGATCGCGTGCGCCGGCGGATACCGCGCCGGTCGTGGCATCGGCCGACAGTTGCGAGCCCAGCGCGATGACCGGCAGATGAGGCGCGAAGCGCCGGCAGATGTCCAGCACCACCCGGAGCGGGGTTTCGGCGGACTGCTCGGCCACCATCAGCAGGTCGGGCTGCGTCTTCTGCAGATGCTGGTCGAGATCGGAAAGCTGGGAGGTCCAGATCGCGCGAACCTTGTGGCCGGCGTTGCGCAGATGGCTTTCGGCGCGCTTGGCACTCTCCTCGAACGGTGCGACGACGAGCAGCAGCGCGGTTGCGCTGCTCGACGGCGAAACCGCGAAAGGAGGAGGGTTGTTCACCATGAAAGCCAAGCCTTGGCCGGATCGCCCGGCACTTCTCGCGCCAGTCTGGGAACCAGATACCCGGGGGAGACGGCCGATAGGTCTCGCATCAGCTCCCGCGCCCTGTGTTCCGAAACCTCGAAATGGGCCGCGCCTTCGACGCGGTCAAGCATGTGCAGATAGTAGGGGAGAACCCCCAAACTGAACAATCGTTCGTGTAAATCCTGTAAGGCGTTCGTCGTGTCGTTGATGCCGCGCAGCAGGACGGATTGATTGAGCAAGGTCCAGCCGCTGGCGCGCAGATCGGCCAGCGCCTGCGGGACCTCCCCGGTCAGCTCCTGTGCGTGGTTGGCGTGTATGACCATCACCTTGTCCAACGACACCGATCGCAGGATCTTGAGCAGCCCGGCGTCGATTCGTTCGGGCAATACGATCGGCTGCCGGGTATGGACGCGGACCCGGCGAAGATGCGGGATCCTGGCCAGCCCCTCGAACAGTTCGGCGAGGCGCTCGTCGGACAGCGAGAACGGGTCGCCGCCGGACAGGATGGCCTCGCGGATCGATGGATCGGCCTGAAGCCGCTCCAGCGCCGGCTGCCAGTGGCCACGGGCGGCCAGGCTGTCCGAATACGGGAAGTGCCGCCGGAAGCAGTAGCGGCAATGGATCGCGCAGGCCCCGGTGGTGATGAGCAGCGCCCGGCCCTGGTACTTGTGCAGCACGCCGTCGCCCTGCGCCGATTTCATGTCGCCGACCGCGTCGGCGACGAACCCGGGCGCCGTTTCGGACTCCCGCGGTCCCGGCCAGACCTGCAGGAACAGCGGATCCAGCGGGTCGCCTTTCTTCATGCGGGCCGCGAAGCCGCGGGGCACTCGCAGCGGAAAGTCGCGCAGCCGGGTCAGCTCCAGCTGGGGCAGGGCGGGGTCGAGTTCGAGCCAGGCCAGCAGTTCGGCCGGGCGGGTGAAGGCCTCCCGCAAGGCGTGCTGCCAGTGCGGGGCCTGTCTGCTGAGGGGTTGTGCCTGTATCATTCGCGCCGCATTTTCGCCGCCGGCCGGACTCGCATCAAACCGCACCGGCCTTACCCCAACCGAGCGATTCCAATGGCTTCCGTCAGCACCAACGAGATGAAGTCCGGCACCAAGGTGCTGGTCGATGGCGAACCCTACTCCATCGTCGACAACGAATATCGCAAGCCCGGCAAGGGCCAGGCGACGAACACCATCAAGATCCGCAACCTCAAGAACGGCCGCGTGCTGGAAAAGACGCTCAAGTCCGGCGACAGCTGGGAACTCGCCGACATCGAGGAAGTGGACATGCAGTACCTCTACAACGACGGCGAGAT
>CAZXXM010000127.1:2681-8616 GCA_964644715.1 uncultured Salinisphaerales bacterium | reverse complement strand
GGCACCCCAGAAGCTCATCTGGCCCCAGGGCAGCACGTAGCCCATGAAGGCCTCGGCCATCAGCACCAGATAGATGAGGCAGCCGAAGATCCAGATCAGCTCACGCGGCTTCTTGTGCGAGCCATAGAGCAGACCGCGGAACATGTGCAGGTAGACGACGATGAAGAACGCCGAGGCGCCGGTCGAATGCATGTACCTGAGGATGTTGCCCCAGGGCACGTCGCGCATGATGTATTCGACGGAGTCGAATGCGAGCTTCGCGTCCGGCTTGTAGTGCATCGCCAGCCAGATGCCGGTGATGAGCTGATTGACCAGCACCAGCAGCGCGAGCGAGCCGAAGTAGTACCAGAAGTTGAAATTCTTCGGCGCGTAGTACTCGGTCAGATGATCCTTCCACAGCTTGGTCGCCGGGAAGCGGTCGTCGATCCACCCCATGATGCCGGTGGTCTTGTGCGGATTGGGAACGATGGCCATGTCTTGTTCTCGTCCTTACGCCGCGGCGGCGACCGGGTCTTCGCCGATCACGACGGTGGTGTCGTTCTCGAAGCGGTACGGGGGCACGGCCAGGTTGATCGGCGCCGGCACGTTCTTGTAGACGCGGCCCGACAGGTCGAACTTGGACCCGTGGCAGGGGCAGTAGAACCCGCCCTGCCAGTCAGCCGCGATCTCCGGCGCCGGGTGATCCGGGCGGAAGGTCGGCGAGCAGCCCAGGTGCGTGCAAGAGCCGATCATGACGAGGATCTCGGGCTTGATCGCGCGTGCGTCGCCCTTGATGTAGTCGGGCTGCTGCTTCTGGGCGCTCTCGGGATCCGCCAGCTCGCCCTTGACCTTGCCCAGGCTCGCCAGCATTTCCGGCGTGCGCTTGACGATCCAGACCGGCTTCCCGCGCCAGGCGACGTTGAGCTTCTGGCCCGGTTCGAGCAGGGAGATGTCCTGTACCACCGGCGCGCCGAGGGCCTTGGCGCGCTCGCTCGGCTTGAGCGACGCGAGAAACGGCCAGGCCACGAAACCGACGCCGACCGCGCCGACGCCGCTGGTTGCGAGCGTCAGGAACCGCCGACGCCCTGGGTCCACACCGGAACCCGTGGCATTGGCCACGCTTTGCGTGCTCATCAAATCAAGCCCCCTGCAAAAGGATGGAGAAACAGCTGGCGGGGGACCTGGGTTGGAGCATCACGCTCTCGCGAACGCCCCGCCTAGCAACCGAATTATACGTGTCGAACCTCGCGCCGGTAAGGCACGCGGAGACAGAACTAAGGGATCGACCTAGGGCTCGGCCTCCATCGGATGGCCGTGCGCGTCCCCGTCTCGGCCCGTGCAACCGATCGAGCCGCGCCCAAATCCGGCCTCCGGTCCACACGCCGGCGCGGAAACGACCCGCGCCTAGCTCCGGGATTTCACGAAAAGACGACGGTCTTGCTGCCGTCAAGAAGGATGCGGTCCTCGACCTGCCAGCGCACCGCGCGCGCGAGCACCTGACGCTCCAGGTCGCGGCCCAGTCGCTTGAGCTCCTCGACGGACATGCGGTGGGACACGCGCGCCACGTCCTGTTCGATGATCGGGCCCTGGTCCAGTTCGGCGGTCACGTAATGCGCGGTGGCGCCGATGATCTTCACGCCCTTCACGTAGGCCTGCTGGTACGGATCGGCCCCGACGAACGCGGGCAGGAAGGAGTGGTGGATGTTGATGATGCGATGCGGATACTGCGCGACCAGTTCCGGCGACAGGATGCGCATGAACCGAGCGAGCACCAGGAAATCGGCCGAATCGCGGCAGAGTTCCAGGATGCGTGCCTCGGCGGCCGCCTGCGTCTCTTGAGTGAACGGCACGTGCTCGAAGCGCACGCCGAAGCCTTCGACGGCATTCCGCAGATCGGGATGGTTCGAGATCACCAGCGGGATATCGACGCGCAACTCGCCGCGCGACCAGCGCCACAGCAGCTCGAGCAGCGCGTGATCGTGCTTGGACACCAGCAGGACCATGCGCGGACGGTTGGCCGCGAAATTCATGCGCCAGTCCATGGCGAAGCGGTCTCCGACCACCTCGCCGAACGCGCGGCTCATGGCCTCGGACGACAGGTCCAGCGCCGGCGTCTGGAACTCCAGGCGAAGGAAGAAGCGGCCACCGTGGGCGTCCGAGGAATGCTGGTCGAGCTCGGTGACGTTGGCGCCGTGGTGGTACAGGAACGTGGTCACCGCGGACACGATGCCGGGCCGGTCCGGACAGGTGATCAGGAGTCGTGCGGTGGTTTCAGGTTGAATGGTCACGCGGGCTTCTGGAGCGCAGGGCCCGCTATTTCAACGGCCGCCAGCCGATTCGGCAACCGGACGAACCGGCCGCGCCGCTCGTTCTTTCCTTCCGATGCCCGGCTTTCGCGCGTTCCGCGACGCGATCAGAGCTGCGCTTTGAGGGCCGCCGCCTGCTCGGGGAACCAGGGTCCGTTCGCCTTGAGCGCCTCGGCCGCCACGCGTTTGGCGTCGTCCACCCGCCCCAGCCGCTTGAGCGCCTTCACCCGCTGCTCGGCGACGCGCAGCCGATTCTCTCCGTAAGCGCGCGACGCGGCCCGCTCCAAGTACGGCAAGGCCTCGGAAGGACGTTCGCGATCCAGCAGGCTTCTTCCAAAGCGGTAGGGATAGACGTAGTCGTCCGGCCAGGTGGCGATCAGCCGCGGCATCAGCGCGTCGTAGTCTTCCCATCGCTGCGCCAGTTCGACGTAGAGGCGCAGGTTGTCGGCCGCATTGCGATCGCGCCCGAGATCTTCGGCGACGCGCGCCTGGAGGTTCTCGATGGCCCGGTCGAGCAGCCGACGACGGGCATCGGGCTCGCCGAACCTGACCTGCAGATCGGCCAGGGTCAGCACGGCGCTGCGCTCGTCCGCACAGCGCGGACCGGCACCGAACACCTTCGTGTCGACGAGGTTCTCCAGCGGCGCGCGCTGCGCGCGCAGCAAGGCATCCGGGGCCTCGGTCGTGCCCACGCAGGACTGGTAGCGCTGCAGATCGTATGGCAGGTCGCAATCCGCCTTGGCGAACACCGCCGGCGCGACCGACGCGCACATCTCGGGCATTTTTCCCTGGGCCGCTTCCATCAGGCGCAGCCGCGCGAGCTGGTCGTTGAGGCCGGGATCGGGTTCATAGGCGCGGCGCACGCGCCCGGGAAGATCGTAGAACCAGCGCAGGCCTTCTTCCGCCGCGTCGCGCGCATAAAAAGCCTTGAGCGCCTCGTCGGCAGCATCGCGACCCTTCTTGCCGCCGCCGCTGGCCGTGACACGCAGGTCGTCGAGCCGTGCGCCCGGCGCCAGCAGCGATTCCATCCGCGCATAGAAGGTCTCACGCGTCTGCTCGCCGAGGATGCGGCCGATTTCGCGCCCCTGCGCGTCGAGCACGACGTAGGCCGGCAGCGGCTTCAGGTTCCAGGCCTTCATCTGGGCGGCGCCCTGCGGGCTGTCGGCGTCGAGCTCGACCACCAGGGCACGCCGCTTGAGCTCGTCCCACTCGATGCCGATGTGGACGTGGCGCGTCATGTAGTAGCAGGAATAGCACCATGGCGCCCGGAACTCGACGAGCGTCGGCAAGCGTCGCTTGGCCGCCTTCTCCAGCGTGGTCTTCAGGGCCGGGGCCACCACCGTTGCCGCCTGCGGCGACTGCGATGGCTGCTGCCGTGCAGCCAAATCCGGCACGGCAAACGCGAGAAAAAAGGTCAGCATCGACAGGCGGCGCAGCATGGGACTCATCCTAGCGGCGGCAGGTTCTTTGGCGCATCGGCCGGCGGTTGCGCGGGATAGATGATCCGCGCCTCGTACACCTTGTCGGTCACCGGGTCGATGACGTTCGAGGGGCCTCGATACTCGAGCAGACGCTGCTGCTCCGGGTCGTAGGTCACCTGCAGGTTCGGCGCCACGATCCGCAGCAGCGAATTGGCCTCCACCAGGAAGCGCACGGCCTTCTTGCCCTCGAACGTGGTGTCCTCGACGCGCTTGGCGCGGAACTTGAAACTGTCGAGATTGCCGGCCGCGACGAACGTGAAAGGCACGGTCTTGCCGTCCAGTAATTCCTGGAAGTGCTCCCGCAGGAAAGTGTGGAAGCCGGAGTCGCCCGCGATCGGGGCCTTGTTCGCGACGGTCGCCGTCTTCCGCTTTCCGTCGCTGGTCTTGACCATCGTGATCCCGTCTTCCCCGACGTGAGTGATCGCTTCCTCGTACTTCAAGGCGGGCAGCCGGTAGTCGTAGACCGGGATGTAGGGGCTCGCGGAGAAGTCGAGCTTCTTTTCGCCCAACAGCACGCCGTCGGGACCGAAATACTTGATCGAGCCGCCCAGCCACTTGTCGCCGGCGAGCTTCTGCTCGTGCACCTCGGTGTAGAGATAGCGGTTGGTCTTCAGATCGTAGGCGTGACCATAGAATCGGGCGGTCACGTCGGCCGCGGACGACACCAGCGGCGCGCAAACCAGCAGGCTGGCCAGAAGCAGGGCTCGCGTCATCGCAGGCATCCGGAGAAGGCGTGAAGAGGTGGGACATCGTATCCGCCACCGGACTCCGGCGCGCGGAACACGGCGTCGGACAAACCCTTGGCCCGACGCGCGAGGGCGAGATCCTCGACCGGCTCGAACTGGCCGTCGTTACAGAGCTCGAAATGATCGGACGGCGTAACCCGGTAAGCGGCGATGGCTCGGCCGGTGATGCAGGCGATCAGCGCCCCGCAAGCATCCAGCCTCCAGGACATCACGATCCGCGCTTTTCGAACAGGTAGTGGCCGACGCCCCACTCGTTTCCATCGGCGTAACCGAACAGCTCGGCCACTGCCATGTAGAACATGCGCCAGCGCTGGAACCAGATCGCCGCATCCTTCTCGCCGTAGGCCTTGCGGAAGACGTCCAGGATCGGCTGCCGGGCCGCGTCCATGCGCTCGAGCCAGTGATTGGCGGTCTTCTGGTAGTGCTGGCCCCCGATCCACCACTGCTTGACGACCTTCAGATCATCCTGGAAGTTCAGCAGCAGATTCTCCGAAGGCATCGTCCCGCCGCGGAAGAAATAACGCGTCATCCAGTCGTCGTCGCGCTTGTCCTCGAAGTGATACGCCAGCAGCTTGTGCACGAAGATGTGCACGAAGAGCCTGGCCTGCGGCTTCATCCAACCGCTGATCTTGTTCAACAGCAGACCGTAGTTCTTCATGTGCTCGAACATCTCGATCGAGATCACGCGGTCGAAACCGCGTCCGAGCACCTCCGCGGGCATTTCGAAGTCGGCGATGTTGCCGGTGAGGATCGTCAGGTTTTCGATCCCGCGCTCTTTGGCCCGCGCCATGATGAATTCGCGCTGCCCCTGCGAGTTGGACAGGCCCACGACCTGCGTGCGGGTGAACTTCTCCGCGAGCCACAGCGACACGGAACCCCAGCCACAGCCCAGGTCCAGCACGCGCATGTCCTCGCCGACACCCAGGCGTTCCAGGTAATGCGTGAGCATCAGTTCTTCGGCCGACTCCAGCGACTCGTTGCCGGCCGGGTACAGGCAGCAGGAATACTTGAGCTTGGGCCCCAGATGCAGGTGGAAGAACTCCGCCGGCACTTCGTAGTGCTGCTCGTTGGCGAGCGGCGTGTCGATGGCGATCGGGCCGGCGCGCAGTTCTTCCAGAAAGGTGTTGAACCGCTTCGACCGGAATTCGCCGTCGTCGGCCGCCTCGTCGACCAGGCGCTTGGCGATCAAGGCCCGCATGCCCATGCGCGTCAGCCGGTCGGGAATGAAGCCACGCTCGCAGAGATCGATCAGGGACATGGGACGTAACGAAGCTCCGGACGCGATTTAGGTCCGCGGTGGAAGAGGAATGAGCGCCGAGGTCCGGCGCACGTAGTCGGCGTATCCCGGCTTGCGCCGGATCATCTCGGCTTCCATCAGCGGAACGCCGGACATCTTCATCAGCAGGAACGCCATCACCAGCGG
>CAZXXM010000127.1:0-2581 GCA_964644715.1 uncultured Salinisphaerales bacterium | reverse complement strand
GCGAAGACGATCGCGACCGAGTAAAGGAAGGCTTCGAGGGGCGTCATGGCTGGCAACGATATACCGCGCTGCTTACGCGGCGCGCATGCCAGCGGATTCGCCCCCGTTGTGGCCGCTACTCCAGCAGCAGCTGCGCAAGCCGCCGGCGATCGACGTCGGACAGGCCCAGCACTTCGCGAAGATAGCGGTCCTCGCCACCCCAGCCCGAGTCGATGGCCTCCAGCGCCGCGTCCAGGTACTCCGGCGCCGCCGCCCCGACCGCCGCATAGGCATCGGGATCGACCTCGCGATGGAACAGGTGCCAGAGCTCGCGCCGATGCAGCGGACGGTCGCTGATCACGTAGTCGGCCATGACCGCCTCACGCGGAACGCCCAGGCTCAGCAGGATGATCGCGGCCGCAAAACCCGTACGATCCTTGCCGCTGGCGCAGTGCACGAGAAACGGCAGCGCGTCGGCTTCGAGCAGCGCCTGGAACATGCGCGCGTAGAACTCGTGATGCACCGTGGCGATTGCACGGTAGTGCTCGCGCATGTAGGCGCGCACGTCGGCGCCCCGCATCTCGCCGCTGTTGACCGCCGCCCAGGCCGCCTGCGTCCCTTGCGGCGTGAAGCCCAGGCCGAGGCTGCGTGGGGCAGCCTGCATCGGCAGCCGGTTGGGCCAGCGCTCGCGCTCGTGATCGGCGCGAAAGTCGCAGACCGTGCGGATGCCGAGCTCCGCGAAGCGCTCGAGATCGGCGTCGGTGAATTGCCACAGCGCGTCGGAGCGGAACAGCCGGCCGCGGGCGACACGGCGCCCGTCGCGCGTAGCCGCACCGCCGAAATCGCGGAAATTGATCGCGCCATCGAACGTGAGGCGGTCTTCGGGGCGCGGGGCTTCGGGCGGCATGAAGGTCGAGTCTGGAACGTCGCGGACATTGTTCTACAATCCCGTAGAACTATAACCGGGCCTGCGGCGTCCCGATGCATCGCGGGCGACAACGCCTTACCAGCGAGGAGAATCGATGGCCAGATTGTTCGTGGATACCGACAAGTTCTCGGACGGCGAAGGCCCGCCGATCGTCGACGCCTACCACAGCGCGCTCAAGGATCTGGTGCGGCGCAAGCTCGACGAGGCCGGCGGCGACTGGAACGCATTCGTCTTCGGCAAGGCCCAGGAAATGATCACGGCCAAGGACATCGAGGCCGTCGAAGCGCGGCTGCTGGCCACCGGTCATCGCTTCACCGTCTCCGCGATGATCTCGCAGCGCGAGCGCCCGGACGCCTACAAGCCGTTGGCGGGCAGCGAGGATCCGGCGACGTTCTCGTTCGAGCATCCCGACGCCAAGACCGAGGCGGCCGACGCGCAGGGCCGCGAGGTGCGTGGCCAGGGCGACAACGTGGTGCAAGGCAAGACCAACACCGTCGGCATCGCGCGCTACTTCCGCAACAACGACCACGTCATGCGCTGCCTCAACGAGGGCGTGCCGGACAACACCATCGCCATCATCGACGACAGCGGCGGCACGCTCACCGCGCCGATCCTCGAGAAGTTCAAGGGCGTGATCTGCGCCGGCGGCACCATCCGCTCGCACCTCGGCATCCTGACGCGCGAATACGCCATTCCCTGCCTGATGAATGCGCGCATCAGCGGCATCTGCGAAGGCGACACGGTCGAGATCGAGACCTCCGGCCCGGCCAAGACCGGCGAGATGTACCAGCGCGGCGAAGACGGTTCGGTGCGCATCTGGAAGCACGCGAAGAAGTGATCCCATGAGCAAAGAATTCAGCTACGCCCAGCTGCTGGAAACCAACAACCTGCTGCAGAACCACGGGGAGGAGACCTACTGGCTGTGCGTGACGCGCACGGTGCAGGAATCCAAGCTGTTCCCGGTCTCGGCTTACATCCTGCTGTCGTACCTCAACGCGTTCTACCGCTGGCCGACGCTGCTGCGGAAGATCGAGAAGCACATGCCGGCGGAACGCATCGCCGACCGCGTGCGCAATGCCACGACCAAGATCGAGACGATCGGAACCGGCTGGTGCCTGCCCAATTTCTACCTGCTGGGCCGTGAGCACCTGATCAACATGGGCATGATCCGGCCGCAGGACGGCATCGAGGACGTCGCCTACGTGCTCGACTTCTGGAAGCGCTACTCGCTGTCCTGGCGCCGCAACGAACGCCACATCAGCGCGCGCGAAGCCAATCACCGCTGCCAGATCTATCCCGAGCGCAAGCTGCAGGTCTTCCACGCCGACCAGTATCCCTGCGAGGCGGGCGATGCTCTGCACACCGCGGCCGGCAAGTTCATGGCGGCCACCGCGCAGTTCGGCTTCCTGGCGTCCTGCGAGTGCCGCGTCTCGATGACCGCGCACGGCCCGTACAAGATGGCCGACAACGTCGAAATGCTGGTCCGCAACTTCTACGACCTGTCGCAGAGCGACTACCCCTGGCTCGACGGCGTCGCCGACGACGTACCGTACAACTGCCTGACCGTCACCACCTCGGTGAAGGACACGCACTTCTATCTGGTGGACGACTGGGGCAGCTTCGAGGCCAAGCCCGACTACAAGGCCGAGAACATCTGCGGCGTGGGCCTGTACA
>CAZXXM010000126.1:0-8635 GCA_964644715.1 uncultured Salinisphaerales bacterium | reverse complement strand
GACTTTCGCCGCTACCACCTCAAGGTAGTGCGTCTACCAATTCCGCCACGTCGGCAAATTCACCCGAAAACTGCTTCGAAAGCTCGCTTCCCACGGGTAAGGGGCGCGAATCTTAGCGAGTCGATCCGGCTTTGTCTTGCCCGGATTTCCTCGCGACGACCCGGATTTCACTCAGGAACTTTAGGCGCCTCTTCGGCCGGAGCCGGAGCCTGCGGCGCAACGGCCGCGGGTGCATCGCCAGGGGCAGTGGGCGGTACCGGGATGATCAGGCTGGGTTCGGTCACCGGCGCAGGAGCCGGCGCCTCGATCCCGTCGGTGACGCTTCCCGCCGTGCGGCCCGTACGATCGTTGACCAGATAGGCCAGGCCCAGGCTCGACGCGAAGAACGCGGCCGCGAGCCAGGCCGTGGTCCGGGTCAGGAAATTGGCCGCGCCGCGCGCGCCGAACACCGTGCCGGATGCGCCGCTGCCGAAAGCCGCGCCCGCGTCGGCGCCCTTGCCGTGCTGGATCAGCACGAGACCGATCAGGGCAACCGCCACCAGAACCTGAACCACCACCAGAACCGTATGCATGGAGACAACCCTGCTTTTTTAAGCCTTCTGTGCCTGCGCGCCCGCACAGATGGCGAGGAAATCGCTGCTCTTCAAGGACGCACCACCGATCAATCCGCCATCCACGTCGGCGCCGGAGAACAGCTCCAGCGCGTTGTCCGGCTTGACGCTGCCGCCGTACAGGATGCGAGTCGAGCCCGCGATTGTAGCATCGCGATCCGCGAGCTGGCCGCGCAGGAAGGCGTGCGCCGACTGCGCCTGGGCGGCGGTCGCGGTCCGGCCAGTCCCGATGGCCCACACCGGCTCGTAGGCGATCACCGCCCTGCCGCCGAACGCCGCT
Organism: uncultured Salinisphaerales bacterium; assembly: GCA_964644715.1. Lineage (GTDB taxonomy): Bacteria > Pseudomonadota > Gammaproteobacteria > Nevskiales > Nevskiaceae > Panacagrimonas. Next base: position 7,744 of record CAZXXM010000126.1, on the reverse strand, counting down.
ATTCCAGCGGCGTCGACCACCGCCCCGAGCTGGCGTCCGAGCACGTCCTCGGTGCGGTTGCCGTCCCGCTCTTCGAGCGTCTCGCCCAGGCAGAGCACCGGCACCAGACCCAGGGCCTGGGCGATCCTGAATTTGGCCGCCACGACGGCGTCGGTCTCGCCGTACAGCGCGCGTCGCTCGGAATGTCCGACGAGGACATAGGTGCAGCCCAGCTCCTTGAGCATGGCGCCGTGGGTTTCGCCGGTGAAGGCACCGGCCTTTTCCTGGTCGGCGAGGTTCTGTCCGCCGAGCCGGAGGCGCGTGGAGCCGATCAGCTCGCGCACCTGGGGAATGTAGACGGCAGGCGGGCAGACCAGCACTTCGACGTTGGCGCAGGCACCCAACCCGGCCGCGATGCCGGTCACGAGCGTCCGGTTCGCGTCGAGGCTGCCATTCATCTTCCAGTTTCCGGCGACGAGGTACTGGCGGCTCATCGTGTCTCTCCTTGCTTGCGGATGGCTTGTTCTAGCGGGCGGCGGTGCGCACGCGCTCGGCGATGAATTCGGCCGCGGCCCGGGTCTCCGACGCATCCTGCGCCTCGACCATCACGCGGATCAGCGGCTCGGTGCCCGACGGCCGCAAGAGTACGCGACCCCGGGTCCCGAGCCGCGCCTCCGCCTCGGTCACGGCCGCCTTTACCGACGGTGCCGCCATCACCGGGTCGGCCGCGCCGACCAGCTTCACGTTGATGAGAACCTGCGGGAACTTGCTCATGCCGCCGGCCAGTTCGGCCAGACCGCGCCCGGACTCGATCATCGCGGCGAGCACCTGCAGCGCGGTGATCGTGCCGTCGCCGGTCGTCGTGCGGTCCAGGCACAGCGTGTGGCCGGAGGTTTCACCGCCGAGTGAACCGCCATGCTCCTTGAGCATTTCCAGCACGTAGCGGTCACCGACCTTGGCGCGCTTGAACGCGATGCCCAGGGCGTCGAAGGCGCGCTCCAGGCCCAGGTTGGACATCAGCGTGCCGACCACCGGCCCTGTCAGACCGCCCGCGGCGAGCCGGCTGCGCGCGATGACGTACAGGATCTCGTCGCCGTCGATCTCTTCGCCGCCGGCGCCGACCATCAGGCAGCGATCGGCATCTCCGTCGAGCGCGATGCCCAGGTCCGCCTTGCGCTCGCCGACGACGCGCTTGAGTCCCTCCAGGTGTGTCGATCCGCAATCCCGATTGATGTTGAAGCCGTCGGGCCGGTCGCCGATGACGATCGTGTCCGCGCCGAGTTCGGCGAACACCGCCGGCGCGGTCCGGTAGGCCGCCCCGTTGGCGCAGTCGACGGCGATGCGCATGCCCTTGAGGCTGCGATTGAGCGGAAAGCTGCTCTTGCAGAACTCGATGTAGCGGCCTTGCGCATCATCGATGCGACGCGCGCGGCCCAGTTCGTCCGAGGGCACGCATTCGAGCGGACGCTCCATCAGCGCCTCGATCTCGGCTTCCACCTCGTCGCTGAGCTTGCCGCCGTCGGGACCGAAGAACTTCACGCCATTGTCGTGATGCGGATTGTGCGAAGCGGAGATCACGACACCGGCCTGCGCACGCAGCGCACGGGTCAGGTAGGCCACGCCCGGCGTCGGCAGAGGCCCGAGCATGTCGCTCTCGACGCCGGCCGCGGCGAAACCCGCTTCGAGCGCCGACTCGAACATGTAGCCCGAACGCCGCGTGTCCTTGCCGATCAGCACGCGCGCACCCGGGGTGCGCGCGAGAACGCGGCCGGCGGCCCAGCCGAGCTTGAGCGCGAAATCCGGCGTCATCGGCGTGCTGCCGACCGGACCGCGAACGCCGTCGGTCCCGAAATATTTTCTTTTCACGACCCCTCCTCCTGCGCCGCTCGGATGGCGGCTGCAACCCGCACTGCGTCGCGAGTCTCGCGCACATCGTGGGCGCGCACGATGGCGGCGCCGCCGAGCACCGCCGCCGTGGCCGCGGCCAGACTCGCTGGCAGGCGCTGGTCCACCGCTGCATCGCAAAGCTTCTGGAACATCGATTTGCGCGACAAGCCCACGAGCACCGGAAATCCGAGCGCGACGATCGCCGGAACACGCGCCAGCAGCGACAGGTTGTGCGGGAGCGTCTTGCCGAAACCGAACCCGGGATCCACGACGATGGACTCGCCGGCAATGCCTGCCGCGATGCAGACCCGAGTCCGCTCGCGCAGAAATCCGGCGACCTCGGCGACGACGTCTTCGTAGGCTGGAGCGAGCTGCATCGTCCGCGGCTCGCCCTGCATGTGCATGAGGCAGACGGCTGCACCGGCCTCACACACGACGTCGACGGCCCCCGGCGCCCGCAGCGCGTTCACGTCGTTGACCAGCCGGGCGCCGGCGGCGCAGGCCTCCCGCATCACGGCCGGCTTCATCGTGTCGATCGACAGGACGCAGCCGACGGAATCGCGGAGGCGCTCGATCACCGGGATGACGTGATCGAGTTCCTGCTGCTCGGAAACCGGCTGCGCGCCGGGGCGCGTCGACTCGCCGCCGATGTCGATCAGATCGGCGCCCTCGGACGCCATCTGCCGCGCATGTGCCAGCGCCTTGTCCCGCGACAGATAGCGACCGCCGTCGGAGAACGAATCGGAGGTGAGATTCAGCACGCCCATCACGCGTGGCGTGGACAGGTCGAGCGAACCGTCGCGGAACCGGAGGATCAAGGGATCAAACGAAGCGGGGCCAGCTCGCGCTGGCCCCGTTGCAGACTGGACGAGACAATCAGACCGGCTTGGGTGCCGCAGGCGGCACCGGACCCGCGGCGCTGCCGGACGCACGCGGCGGGGGCGGCGTGTTCGGTCGTCCGCCGTTGTCGTTCCAGCTTTCCGGCTGCCCCGGATCTTCGCCGCGCATCAGGCGGGCCAGCTGCTCGGCGTCGATCGTCTCGTACTTGAGCAGCGCCTCCGCCATGGCGTGGAGAATGTCCATCTTGTCTTCGAGGATCTTCTTCGCGCGCTCGTAGTTGAAGTCGATGACCGAGCGGATCTCGCGGTCGATGGAGTTCGCGGTGTCGTCCGATACGTTCTTGGTCTGCGTGACGCTCTTGCCCAGGAACACCTCGCCATTGTCCTCGCCGTACGACAGCGGACCGAGTGCTTCGGACATGCCGTACTTGGTGACCATGCTGCGCGCGATGTGGGTCGCCCGCTCGATGTCGTTGCTCGCGCCGGTGGTGATCTTGTCGATGCCGAAGATGATCTCCTCGGCCAGACGACCGCCGAACAGCGAGCAGATCTGCGAATTCAGGCGTTCGCGCGTGTAGCTGTAGCGGTCTTCCTCGGGCAGGAACATCGTGACGCCCAGCGCGCGACCACGCGGGATGATCGTGACCTTGTAGACCGGGTCGTGCGACGGCACCGTGAGGCCGACGATGGCATGACCCGCCTCGTGGTAAGCGGTGAGCTTCTTCTCGTCCTCGGACATCACCATCGAGCGCCGCTCGGCGCCCATCATGATCTTGTCCTTGGCGCGCTCGAAGTCGTCGTGATCCACCAGGCGCTTGTTGCCGCGTGCGGCGAACAGCGCCGCCTCGTTGACGAGGTTGGCCAGATCGGCGCCCGAGAAGCCGGGCGTGGCGCGCGCGATGATGTCGGGCTTGACGCCGTCGTGCAGCGGCACGGCGCGCATGTGGACCTTGAGGATCTGCTCGCGGCCGCGCACGTCCGGCAACGGCACGACGACCTGGCGATCGAAACGGCCCGGGCGCAGCAGCGCAGGGTCGAGCACGTCCGGCCGGTTGGTGGCGGCGATGACGATCACCCCCTCGTTGCCCTCGAAGCCGTCCATCTCGACCAGCAGCTGGTTGAGCGTCTGCTCGCGCTCGTCGTTGCCGCCGCCCAGGCCGGCGCCGCGATGGCGGCCGACGGCGTCGATTTCGTCGATGAAGACGATGCAGGGCGCGTTCTTCTTGGCCTGCTCGAACATGTCGCGCACGCGGCTGGCGCCGACGCCGACGAACATCTCGACGAAGTCCGAACCGGAGATCGTGAAGAACGGCACGCCGGCCTCGCCCGCGATGGCCTTGGCCAGCAAGGTCTTGCCGGTACCCGGCGAGCCCACCATCAGCACGCCGCGCGGAATCTTGCCGCCCAGCTTCTGGAACTTGCCCGGGTCCTTCAAGAAGTCGACGAGCTCGCCCACTTCCTGCTTGGCTTCTTCGACACCGGCCACGTCATTGAATGTGACCTTGACCTGGTCGGCGTTGAGCATGCGCGCGCGGCTCTTGCCGAAGCTCATCGCGCCACGGCCGGCACCGCCGCCCTGCATCTGGCGCATGAAGTACACCCAGACCGCGATCAGCAGCAGGATCGGGAAGGCGTTGAACAGCAGCTGCAGAGGCCACGGCGTGCCTTTCGGCATCTCACCCGTGAACTTCACGTTGTTGTCGATCAGCGTACCGATCATCGAGCGGTTGTCCGTCTCGGGGCTGATCGTCTCGAAGCGGGTGCCGCCCTTGAGCTGGCCGGCGATCACGTCGCCCGCGATCTTCACTTCGGCGACCTGGCCCTGCTTCACCTGCTCCAGGAAATCCGAGTAGGCGACCGGCTGCTGCCCTCGCCCGCGGTTGGCGAAGCTCTGGAACACGCTGATGAGCACCACCAGGATGACCACCCAGAGCAGGAGATTTTTCGCTAAGTCGTTCAAAGCCTTGATCCTCTTCGCCACGGCCCGCAAGCGCTGGGCCGCCTGATTTGCACCTTACACCCGGCGCAGACTCCTCGCCAGCAGATAGACCTCCCGACTCCGGGGGCGCGAAGCCTTCGGTTTTCGGATGGCCACTGACTCGAACTCCGCTCTCAGACTCTTGATGAAATCCTCAAACCCCTCGCCCTGGAACACCTTGACCAGCATGTGACCGCCGGTCTTCAGATGCCCCTTGGCGAAATCCAGCGCCAGCTCACAGAGGTACAGCTGCCCGACCTGGTCCGCGCTGTCGATCCCCGAGACGTTGGGGGCCATGTCGGACAACACAAGATCGACCGCCATGTCGCCGATCCGGCCCTGCAATTCCTTGAGGACCGACGCTTCGCGGAAGTCGCCTACCAGCATCTCGACGTTCGGCAGCTCCTCCATCGGCAGGATGTCGAGGGCGATCAGGCGCCCCTTGATCCCGAGCAAGGGCCGTGCCCATTGGCTCCAGCCGCCCGGAGCAGCGCCGAGATCGACGACCACCTGCCCCGGCTTCAAAAGCTGGTCTCGCTCGTTGATTTCCTTGAGTTTGAAGACCGCACGCGAGCGATAACCCAGCCGGTGCGCCTCCTTCACGTAGATGTCCGCCCGGTGCTCGGCCATCCACTGGGCCGAGCTGGGTCGGCGTTTCTTGCTCACGAGGTGGACCGGGAATCGGGAACCGGAAATCGGAGATCGTCGAAGGCGTGCATGGTTAGCTTCCCCGATTCCCGGCGTCTCAGACGTACTCGACCGCCAGGATCTCGAACTCGCGCTGCCCACCGGGAGCGGCCACCAGTACGACGTCGCCTTCGACCTTGCCGATCAGCGCGCGCGCAATCGGCGAGTTGTACGAGATCAGGCCGCTCTTCGAATCGGCCTCGTCGTCGCCGACGATGCGATAGCGCCGCTCGTCCTCCGACTCGGTGTCGACCACCTTCACCGTTGCCCCGAAGATCACCTTGCCGTTGTTGTCCATCTTGGTGATGTCGATCACCTGGGCGGCCGACAGCTTGCCCTCGATCTCCGAAATGCGGCCTTCGATGAAACCCTGCTGCTCCTTGGCCGCGTGGTATTCGGCGTTCTCGCGCAGATCGCCGTGCGCGCGCGCCTCGGCGATCGAGGCGATGACCTTGGGTCGCGCTTCGGACTTCAGGACACGCAGTTCTTCGCGCAGCTTCTCTTCGCCATGCTTCGTGATCGGCACTCGGCCCATGGTGTTCACCTTCTTACGAATAACAAAAAAATGACGCAGGGAGCGCAGATGCGCTCCCCTTCGGATCGACGTTTCGGTTGAGCTGCACCGGACCCCGGCGCAGCGCGAAAATTATCGCTTAGCCAACGGTCCGGTGCAGGTCCTGCAGACGATGGACCTCTCGATTGTCGAGAAAATCCATCGCCACGGCAGCGGCATGGGCGCCGGCGATCGTCGTGAAGTAGCAGACCTTGTGCTGGATCGCCGCCGAACGGATCGAACGCGACTCCTCGATCGACTTCTTGCCGTCGGTGGTATTGGCGATGAACTGGATCTGGCCGCTCTTGATCATGTCGACGCAGTGCGGACGGCCTTCCTTGACCTTGTTCACACCCTCGCAGGCGATCCCGGCACGGCGGATCTCCTCCGCGGTACCGTGCGTGGCCACGACGGTGAAGCCCTTGGCCGTGAGCAGCCGGGCGACGTCGATGGCCTTCACCTTGTCGCCGTCACGCACCGACAGGAAAGCCGCACCGTTGCGCGGTATCGCGTTGCCGCCGCCCAGCAGCGCCTTGTGGAAGGCTTCGCCGAACGTCGACCCCACACCCATGACCTCGCCCGTCGAACGCATCTCGGGCCCGAGCAGCGGATCCACGGTCGGAAACTTGTTGAACGGGAAGACCGCTTCCTTGACCGAGTAGTACGAGGGAATCAGTTCCTTCTCGACGCCCTGGGCCTTCAGCGACTTCCCGACCATGCAGCGCGCCGCGATCTTCGCCAGCGGGCGGCCGATGGCCTTGCTGACGAAGGGGCTGGTACGCGAGGCGCGCGGATTCACTTCGAGCAGGTACACCTTCTCGCCCTGCACGGCGAACTGCGCGTTCATCAGGCCGATGACGTTCAGCGCCTTGGCCAGCTTGAAGATCTGGTCACGGATGTCGTCGAGCACGCTCTTCGGCAAGGAGTACGCCGGTAGCGAGCAGGCCGAGTCGCCGGAATGAACGCCGGCCTCTTCGATGTGCTCCATGATGCCGCCGATGACGACGCTCTGGCCGTCCGACAGCGCGTCGACGTCCACCTCGACCGCGTTGTTGAGGAAGCGGTCCAGCAACACCGGCGAATCGTTGGAGACCTTCACCGCCTCGGTCATGTAGCGGTTGAGATCGTCGTCGTCGTGCACGATTTCCATCGCGCGGCCACCAAGCACGTAGCTCGGTCGCACCACCAGCGGATAGCCCACCTTGTTGGCCACCGTCAGCGCCTGCTTCTCGGACTTGGCAGTGCCATTGGGCGGCTGCAGCAGCTTGAGCTTGTCGACCAGTTTCTGGAAGCGCTCGCGGTCTTCGGCCAGATCGATCGAATCCGGCGACGTGCCGACGATCGGCGCGCCCGCAGCTTCCAGCGCACGCGCCAGTTTCAGCGGCGTCTGGCCGCCGAACTGCACGATCACGCCCTTGGGCTTCTCGAGGTCGATGATCTCCATCACGTCTTCGAACGTCAGCGGTTCGAAGTACAGGCGATCCGAGGTGTCGTAATCGGTGGAGACGGTTTCCGGGTTGCAGTTGACCATGATGGTCTCGAACCCGTCTTCGCGCAGTGCGAGTGCCGCGTGCACGCAGCAGTAGTCGAACTCGATGCCCTGCCCGATACGGTTGGGTCCGCCGCCCAGGATCATGATCTTGTCGCGCGACGTGGGCGCGGCCTCGCATTCCTGGTCGTAGCTCGAATACATGTACGCCGTCGACGACGCGAACTCCGCCGCGCAGGAATCCACGCGCTTGAACACCGGGCGCACGTCGAGCGATACGCGGCGCTTGCGCACCGACTCTTCCTTGACGCCGATCAGCTTGGCGATGCGAC
>CAZXXM010000125.1:2082-8677 GCA_964644715.1 uncultured Salinisphaerales bacterium | reverse complement strand
TTCGCGGCAAAAATCCGGCAGCTCGTAGCGCGAGAGCTCCATCTCCGGCAACCGCGCATCCATCTCGTGCAGCGCCTTGCAGACCTGCACGAGACGCTCGTCGAGGCGGTCGATATGTTCGGCCAGCCCGGCGAATGCGTTGGCGACGGGATCGGTCATGTCGCGCGTCAGGCCGTAGGCGTCGAAACCGAGCTTCCGGGCCGCCGCGCTGAGCGCCGGCGAAGGCTCGCGCGCTTCGCTGGCCACGACACGGGCCGGGATCCCCACCACGGTGGCACCCGGCGGTACTTCCTTGACCACGACCGAGTTGGAACCGACGCGCGCGTTCTCGCCGACGGTGAACGGGCCGAGGATCTTGGCGCCGGCACCGACGACGACGTTGTTGGCCAGGGTCGGATGCCGCTTGCCCTTGTCCCAGCTCACGCCGCCCAGGGTCACGCCGTGATACAGCGTCACGTCGTCGCCGATCTCCGCGGTCTCACCGATCACGACGCCCATGCCGTGATCGATGAACAGTCGATGCCCGATCCGGGCCCCCGGGTGGATCTCGATGCCGGTCAGCCAGCGCGCCAGGTGCGAATTGAACCGCGCCAGCCAGCGGAAACCGCGCACCCACAGCCAGTGACTGACGCGATGGCCCCAGACCGCGTGCAGGCCGGGGTAGCAGGTCAGGACTTCCAGGGTGCTTCGCGCCGCGGGGTCGCGGGCGAAAACGCTGCGGATGTCTTCACGGATGCGGGACAGCATGGCGGTCAGCCGGTCGAAACGGACCTTATTTTAGCGCTGTTGGTTCGGAGTCCGGCGGCGGCGGCAACGGGTTCGTGCCGGCGGCTGGCACGCCCGCCTTCAAGCCCGCCCGCAAGCCGTGGCCCACCCCTCGGTTGACCGCCTGGATGCTGCCGTAGACCGCGTCCGAAATCAGATCGTGGGAGGCACGCACGATGCGCGTGGCATCCCGCGTGACCGGGATGGCCTCCAGGATGCCGAACGGGATCGCCGCAATTCCGCGGTGAAGCGTCCGCACGGTCTGCGTGCCGCCCGAAACCACCGCCTCGGTGAGTCGCTGCGCATCGGCGATCTGGCGCTCCGAACGCTGCAGCCTCAGGGCCTCGAACTGCAGGATCTCGGCCCGGAACAAGGCATTCGGAACGTTCCGGCGCAATTGCCGCCCCAGGCGCAAGGCGGCCGCGGTCAGCGCAAGGCTGATCCCGAGCAAGCCGGCGGTGAGCGCCGCTTCAATCACGCCCGATCACCTCGACCTCGGCGATGACGCCGTACTTGGGCAACTCCTGCCGCACGATCTTGGCCGCCTCGTGCGACACGATGCGCCGCACGATGCCCGGCGTCAGGCGCCCGGCCACACCGGCGACCCAGTGCTTCTGGGCCGCCAGCTCCATCGGGTTCAGGATCCGGATCGACAGCATCGACGCGCCGTCGCGGGCCAGGCGCCGCAGGTCTTCCGGAACCTGCGCGACGCCTCCCGCCAGCGCCTCGCTGCGTGCCCTCAATGCCGCCACTTCGCGGCGAAGGGTCGCGAAACGGCGCAGCAGCAGTCCGAGCACGGCCAGATTGACGATCAGGAAGACGAGGACGGCATTCACGGGCGATCGGGGGGCGTTGCGGGTTTGGGCGTGCGGCGCGTGCGCACCTTGGGATCTTCGACGGACGTCAGGATGCCGCGAAGAATGTTCAACTCGTTGAGGTCGGGGCGCGCGCGGTTGAACAGCTGGCGCAGGCGGCGCATCAGCAGACGCGGATTCAGGGGATCGAGAAAGCCGGTCGCCAGCAGCACCCGTTCGAGGTGCGTGTAGAAGTTTTCGGTCTGCTCGTGGCTCGGCGGCACGAACCAGGGATGCCCCTCCTTCGGGGAGACCTTGGGCGCCGTCACCGCCGCCTTGCGCAGCTCCCAGGTGTAGAGCTGCACGGCGGCCGCCAGGTTGAGCGAGGAGTAGCCCGGATTGGCTGGAACGAGGGTCTGGGCGTGACAGAAATCGAGTTCGTCGTTGGTCAGGCCCATGCGCTCGGAGCCGAACACCAGGGCCACCTCGCTGGCCTGCGCGCTCTCCACCAGCCGGGTCGCCGCCTCGGTGGGATGCAAGGGCTCGTCGCTGAGGTGGCGCGGCCGTGCCGACGACGCCACGACCCAGGCGCAATCCGCCACGGCCTCCTCGAGCGTGGCCACGACGCGCGCCGATTCGAGCACCGAATCGGCGCCGGCTGCACGGGCGCTGGCCTGTTCGTCGGGGAACGAACGGGGCGCGACCAGCACCAGATGGGTCAGGCCCATGGTCAGCATCGCGCGCGCGGCCGCGCCGATGTTGCCGGGGTGAGTGGTGGCGACCAGCACGATGCGGATACGCGAAAGCACGTCGTCCGCAGGCTTTTCAAAGTGGTTTTGCGTCATGTCGAAGAAGGCAGGAACCCGGGCGGATACACGTCCGGCGGCGGTCGGAACGAATGGAACCGCGGGCGCTGCCTTAAACTGTAGGCATGCATCCCCTGATCAACATCGCCGTCTCGGCCGCTCGCAGCGCGGGCAATTACATCATGCGCAACATGGAGCGCGTGCCCAACCTCCAGGTCGAACGCAAGGGTCGCAACGACTTCGTCACCCAGGTCGACCGCAACGCCGAGGCCGAGATCGTCAAGATCATCCAGAAGGCCTATCCGCAGCACGCGATCCTCGGCGAGGAAGGCGGCCAGGTCGGCAAGAACGAGGTCCTTTGGATCATCGACCCGCTCGACGGGACGACCAACTTCCTGCACGGCCTGCCTCATTTCGCGGTGTCCATCGGCATCTCGGTGAAGGGCCGGCTGGAGCACGGCGTGATCTACGCGCCCTGCACGCAGGACCTCTACATCGCCAGTCGCGGTGCGGGCGCTACCCTGAACAACCGCAAGATTCGCGTCAGCGGCGCCAAGGACATGGACCAGGCGCTCGTCGGCACCGGCGTCCCCTTGCGCGAGGAGAACCTCGACGCCTACATCCCGATGCTGCGCGGCGTCGTGGCCAACACCGCCGGCGTGCGACGTGCGGGCGCGGCTTCGCTGGACCTGGCCTACGTCGCGGCTGGCCGGCTCGACGCGTTCTGGGAACTCAATCTCAAGCCATGGGACGTGGCGGCCGGCATCGTGCTGGTGCACGAGGCGGGAGGAATGGTCAGCGAGATCTACGGGCAACCGGATCCCTTCGTCACGGGCAACGTCCTGGCGGCGACGCCCAAGCTGCACCCGGCGCTCGACGAACTGCTGCGCTCGGCCTCCGGCGGGTTCACGGCGACGGTGCCTGCGGCCGCGGAATGATCCGGGCAGAAGCGCGCCACGGCGGGCGCTGAGGCGGTGGCGGGTTCGCGGGGATTGATCGGAGTTCGGGGTATCTGACGGGGCGAGGAGCACGCCCGCAGGGGGCCGGTCCGCCGGCCGTGGGGTTACGCGGTTCCAGGGATTCGCACTTCGCTTAAAGCCGATGGATTTCACGCACCAGATCATCTTCCTCGCCGGCGTGCTCTTCATGACGAGCATCCTGGCGACGGTGATCACCCCGCGTCTGGGCGTGCCCTTGCTGCTGGTGTTCCTGATCGTCGGCATGCTCGCCGGCGAGGACGGCCCGGGCGGCGTGCAGTTTCACGACTTCGGCCTGGCCAACCTCGCGGCGACCGCGGCCCTGTCGGTGGTGCTGTTCGACGGCGGCCTGCGCACCAAGCTCGCGATGTTCCGCGTCGGGCTGTGGCCTGCGATCAGCCTGTCGACGGTCGGCGTCCTGGCCACGGCGGCGATCACGGGTTGGGTGGCGGCCTGGCTGCTCGACCTCTCGCTGGCCGAAGGTCTGCTGATCGGCGCGATCGTGGGTTCGACCGATGCGGCGGCGGTGTTCTCGCTGCTGCATACCAGCGCCGTCCGGCTCAACGAACGCGTCACCTCGGTGCTGGAGATCGAATCGGGTGTGAACGATCCGATGGCCGTGTTCCTCACCCTGGCGGTCATGCAATACCTGCTCGCGCCGGCCGACTACGATGCGCTGGACTCGATCATCCTGTTCGTCCGGCAGATGGGTCTGGGCGCGCTGATCGGCATCGGCGGCGGCCGCGCGCTGGTGTGGGCACTCAACCGGCTCGAGCTCAGCGAGTCGCTGTACCCGCTGCTGGCCTTTTTCGGCGGCATGCTGATCTTCGGCATCACCGGCATCCTGCACGGCAGCGGCTTCCTGGCGGCCTACCTGGCGGGGCTGGTCGTCGGCAACCAGCGTACACGCGCCTTCGCCAGCATCCTGCGCTTCCACGATGGCGTGGCCTGGATGGCACAGATCGGCATGTTCGTGGGCCTGGGCCTGCTGGTAACGCCGACCGCGCTGGTCCCGATCATCGGGCACGGCCTGCTGGTCGCCGCGGCATTGATCCTGATCGCGCGCCCGATTGCGGTCGTGCTGAGCCTGCTGCCCTTCCGGCTACCGCTGCGCGAACAGGCCTTCATGTCCTGGGTCGGTCTGCGTGGGTCGGTACCGATCGTGCTCGCCACCTTCCCCTGGCTGGCCGGCCTGGAAAACGCCAGCCTCTACTTCAACATCGCGTTCTTCATCGTGCTGGTTTCACTGGTCGTGCAGGGTTGGACCCTGGCGCCCGCGGCACGGCTGCTCGGCCTGCAGTTGCCGATGCAGGGTTCGCTGGTGAATCGCCTGGATTTCGACCTGCCGGGCACGCGCGGCTACGAGATCGTGAGCTATCGCATCGGCGAGTCCTCGCCCTTGATCGGCCTGAAGTCGAGACAGCTGCAGCTGGACGACATCTCGCGCATCGTGTGCCTGGCGCGGCGCGGCAAGATCATCAGCTACCGCGAATGGGGAACGCTGCGTGCCGGGGACTACATCTCCCTGCTGGCCTCGCAGGACGAACTGCCGAAACTCGACGAGCTGTTCCAGTCCACGGTGGCGCCGAAGATCGCGGCGGCCGAGCAGCGTTTCTACGGCGAGTTCCGCATCGATCCGGCCGCCTCCGTGCAGCGGCTGGTCGATTGCTACGGCGTGACCTTGCCGGAGACCGCGCTCGAGAAAAACGTCGGCGCTTTCTTCTCGTCGGTCGTACCCCGGCCGGTGGTCGGCGACCGCCTGCGGCTGGGCGAGATGGAACTGGTGGTCAAGCGCATGGACGGCCAGCACATCGCCGAAATCTGGCTGCGCCTGCCGCACTGAGCCGACGGCGCGGACTTCGGCAGCGCTTGCGACTCGCAAGCTCTCGGGTCCAAGGCGTCCGCGCCAGCGAGAAGCCGGCGCGGATCGGGACCCGGACGTTCTAGGAGCGAGGCTTGCCCGCGAGTTCGGCGCAGGCGGCATCGAGCCGGCGTAAGCCCTCGGCGATGTCGGCCTCGTCGATCACCAGCGAGGGGGCCAGGCGCACGACATCGGGGCCGGCGACCAGGCACCACACGCCGTGGCGCAGGCCGGCGTTCACGATGTCCTTGGCGCGGCCCTTCCAGGCCGCGCTCATCGGCGCGCCCAGCAGCAGGCCCATGCCCCGCACGCTGTCGAACACCCCGTAGCGACGGCCGATCGCCTGGATGCCCTCGCGCAACTGCTCGCCACGCGCCTTGACGTTGGCAAAGGTCTCCGGCTTCGCGATCTCGTCGACCGCCGCGAGCGCCACCGCCGTCGCGAGCGGGTTGCCGCCGTACGTCGAACCGTGCGTCCCGAAGGCCAGGCTCGCGGCGACCGCGTCCGTGGTCAGCATCGCGGCCACCGGGATTCCGCCGCCCAGCCCCTTGGCGGTGGTCAGGACGTCCGGTGTCACGCCGTACTGCTCGTAGGCGAAATAGGTCCCGCTGCGACCGTTACCCGTCTGCACCTCGTCCAGGATCAGCAGACCGTCGTGGCGCGTACACAGCTCGCGCGCCGCCTTCATGAACTCCGGCGTGGCCGGCGTGACGCCCCCTTCGCCCTGCACGGGCTCGATCACGACCGCGCAGGTGCGCGAGGAAACGGCCCTGGTCAGAGCCGCGACGTCATTGAACGGCAGGTGCGTGATGCCGCCCGGGAGCGGCTCGAAGCCCTGCGTGTACTTCTCCTGCCCGCCGACGGTGACAGCGAACAGGGTGCGTCCGTGGAAGGCGTTGAAGAAGGAAATGATCTCGTGCTTGCCCGGCCCATGCTTCAGCGAGGCGTGCTTGCGCGCGAGCTTGAAGGCCGCTTCGTTGGCCTCGGACCCGCTGTTGGCGAAGAACACCTTGGTCGCGAAGCTCAGTTCGGTCAGCCGTCTGGCCAGGCGTAGCGCCGGCTCGTTCGTCATGACGTTCGACAGGTGCCAGACCTTGTTGGCCTGTTCCGTCAGCGCCGCAACCAGCTTCGGGTTGCAGTGCCCCAGGCCGGTCACGGCGATTCCGCAGGCCAGATCCAGATATTCGCGTCCATTCTGATCCCACAGGCGCGAGCCTTCGCCGCGCACCGGCACGATCTCGTTGGGCGCGTAATTGGGAACCATGACCTCGTCGAAGGTCTTGCGGGAAACCGGGGGCGCTGAGCTGTTCATGACGTCTGAGGACGAGCTTCGGGGGACGAATCGTGAATTTTGCCGCTTATTCTCACACCAATCGCGCGGTCCGCGCTGCG
>CAZXXM010000125.1:0-1982 GCA_964644715.1 uncultured Salinisphaerales bacterium | reverse complement strand
CGCGTCAGTGAACGCGTTCCAGCAGCGTGGCCACACCCTGGCCCATGCCGATGCACATCGTCGCGATGCCGAACTGGGCGTTCTTCTCCTGCAGGACGTGCGCGAGCGCACCGGTGATGCGCGCACCCGAGCAGCCCAGCGGATGACCCAGCGCGATGGCGCCGCCCTTGATGTTCACGCGATCCATGCGATCGAGCAGCTTGAGATCCTTCATCACGGCAAGCGACTGCGCTGCGAAGGCTTCGTTGAGTTCGAAGTAGTCGACGTCCTTGATGTCCAGGCCCGCCTTCTTCAGCACCTTCTGCGTCGCCGGCACCGGCCCGATGCCCATGATCGCGGGATTGCAGCCCGCCGCCGCCGTGGCGACGATCCTGGCCATCGGCTTCAGACCCAGCGCCTTGGCCTTCTCCGCGCTCATCACCAGCACGCAGGACGCGCCGTCGGAAATCGCCGAACTGTTGCCGGCGGTGACGGATCCCTTCGGATTGAACGCCGGCTTGAGCTTGGCCAGATCCGCCAGGTTCGCCTCGGCGCGCACCACCTCGTCGAAGTCCACGATGATCGGCGCGCCGTCGGCATCATGGCCTTCGAACGGCACGATCTGGTTCTTGTACTCACCGTTCTGGTAGGCCGCGTAAGCCTTCTGGTGCGAGGCGAGCGCGAACTGGTCCTGCTGCTCGCGATTGATCTGGTGGGTCTGCGTCAGCATCTCGGCCGTCAGTCCCATCATCGCCGAGGCCTTGGCGGTATTCACCGACAGTTCCGGCGGGCCGTCGAAGCCGTGCGTCATCGGCACGTGGCCCATGTGCTCGACACCGCCGCAGAGGTAGGTGTCGCCGTTGCCGGCGAGGATGTTCGCGTGAGCGATGTGAATCGCGCTCATGCTCGAACCGCACAGGCGGTTCACGGTCTGCCCGGGTACCGTGATGGGCAGACCGGCGAGCAGCGCAGCGTTGCGCGCGATGTTGAAACCCTGCTCCAGCGTCTGGATCACGCAGCCCCAGATCACGTCCTCGATCTCGGCGGGCTTCACGCCGGGGTTGCGCGACAGTACGGCCTTCATCAGTTCGGCCGAAAGCACCTCGGCGCGCACGTTGCGGAACACGCCGCCCTTGGAACGGCCCATCGGGGTGCGGACGGCATCGACGATCACGACTTCAGTCATTTGAGTCTCCAAGCAAGTCAGGTCTGAGGACTTACTTCTGGTAGTAGGTTTCGCCCTTCGCGGCCATTTCCTTCATGCGCGCGGTGGGCTGGTAGAGCTTGCCGTGGTGTTCGTACGCGGCGCAGCGCTCGATGACGTACTTCATGCCCATGCGGTCGCAGTACTTGAGCGCGCCGCCACGGAACGGCGGGAAGCCGATGCCCATGATCAGGCCCATGTCGGCTTCGGCGACCGAACCCACGATGCCCTCCTCCACACAGCGCGCGGTCTCGATGACCATCGGAATCATCAGGCGTTCGAGGATCTCGAGATCCGGCATGTCGACTTGGCCCTTGGGCTGCAACGGCTTGATCAGCTCGTAGGTGCTCTGGTCGATGACCTTTTTGGGCTTGCCCTTGGGATCGGTCTCGTACTTGTAGAAGCCGATGCCGTTCTTCTGGCCGAAGCGCTTGGCCTCGTACATCACGTCGATGATGGTGCGCTTGGTGCGGCCCATGCGGTCGGGATAGCCCGCCGCGAGCACCTCACCGACGTGGTGAGAGGTGTCGATGCCGACCACGTCCTCGAGATAGGCCGGGCCCATTGGCCAACCGAATTCCTCCATGACCTTGTCGACCTTGACGAAGTCAGCGCCGTCGTTGATCGCGAACTCCCAGCCGGCGAAATACGGAAACAGGATCCGGTTGACCAGGAAGCCCGGGCAGTTCTTCACGACGATGGGTGTCTTGCCCATCGTGCTGGCGTAGGTGGCGATCGTCGCGATCGCTTCCTTGCTCGTCTTCTCGCCGTAGATGACTTCGACCAGCGGCATGCGGTG
>CAZXXM010000124.1:2897-8721 GCA_964644715.1 uncultured Salinisphaerales bacterium | reverse complement strand
CGAGAACCTCGCCGCTACCGGATCGTGGATGCGCTCGGTAGCCCGGACGAGGTCCAGGGCGCCGCTTCGTTTGGGGAGGGAAACCCCGGACTTCGTCCGGGCTACGACGCATGCGCGGTTCGTGACCCGGTATCGGGCCACAGCCGCGCCGCGCCGCGCACGCCGCTCGAATCGCCGTGCAGCGCGGGGACCAGCCGCGTGTCGACGTGATCGCTGAACACCCACGACGACCATAAGCGCGGGACGTTCCGGTACAGGCGCTCGATACGCGACAAGCCTCCGCCGAGCACGATCACCTGAGGGTCGATCAGGTTGATCACCGTCGCCAGCGCTCGCGCCAGCCGGTCTTCGTAACGTTCGAGCGTGGCACGGCAGGCGGGATCGCCGTGCGAGGCACCGTCCACGACCGCTTCTCCGGTGAGCGCCGTGCCGGTGACGCGCTCGTGATCGGCGGCGAGGCCGGGCCCGGACAGCCAGGCCTCGATCGGTCCCTGGCGGCCATCCCAGTGCAGCGGACCCGGGATCTCGTTCCAGTCCGGCCGGGGCCAGGGCAGCGGGTTGTGACCCCATTCACCGGCGATCGCGTTGGGCCCCGACAACAGTCGTCCGTCGATGGCGATGCCGCCGCCGACGCCGGTACCCAGGATCACCGCAAAGACACTGGACGCGCCGGCGGCCGCCCCGTCCGACTGTTCGCTGGCGGCCAGGCAATCGGCGTCGTTGGCCATGCGCACGGTCCGCCCCAGCGCCTGCTCGAGGTCCCGTTTCAGGGGGCGCCCGTTGAGGCAGACCGAATTCGCGTTCTTGATCACGCCCGTGCGCGGCGAGATCGCCCCCGGATGCCCGACGCCGACGCGCAGGCCGCCGCGCCCGCACTCGCGTTCGAGCCTTGTGACGAGGTCGGCGATCGCGTGGACCTGGCCGGCGTAGTCGTCGTGTGGCGTCGGGATGCGCAGCCGTTGCGAGATGCTCGAGTCGGCCTGCATCACGATGCCCTCGATCTTGGTGCCGCCGAGGTCGATGCCGATCCTGGGTTCGTCCGCGGTCATGTCGAAACGTGAATGTGGAGCCAGCCTCCATTCTGGCCTGTCGGCGGCAGCGGGCCCGTCGATTTCGCCGCCCCGGCGGTCGCCCCATACGGAGGGCACCGGTCGGTCGGCCTGGCCGAACCGGCAATACCGTGACCGCTACAATGCAGGCTCGAAGATAGAACGACGAGGCGGGTCCAGGCAGCTCCTGGTCGAATGTCGGATCTCAATCTGCCGTCCCCAAGCTCGGAAATCCTCGCTGCCCGCCAGTTGGCGAGACTTCGCTTCGCGTACGACGAGGAAGCGCAGTTCCGCCTCGACTACGAGGCGGCGGCCCTCGCGCCGCGGATGACCTTGCTCGTGCTGGGCGCGGCGATGGTCGGCGTGACGCCGCTCTACGACGGCCTGCTGCTGAAGATTCCCGAAAGTTTCGTCGGCTTCGCGCGCGCGATGCAGTTCGGCGTCCAGATCCCGGCGATCCTGTTCGCGTTGTGGATCACCGGGTCGAGGCGGCTGCGCCATCGGTCGGCCCCGGCGACGGTGCTGGCGATGGTGTTGACGGTCATGGGATTGAGTTTCCAGCAGGTGGTCGGGCCGGCCCACGGCTTCCACGTTCCGCACGATTTCGCCGTGCTGGCCATCGCCGGAACCTGCCTGCTCGGCCGTCTTCGCCTGGGCTATCTGCTGCCCTGGGCGATGGCCTCGATGCTCATCGTGAGCCTGATGCAGCTGGACGGCTTCGGGTATGGGGCAGAAGCGGTCTACGACGTCATCTCGATGTGGATGCTGTTCCTTCTGGCCACGTTCGCGATGTACCTGCTCGAGTACTCGGCACGCGAGAACTGGCGGCAGCGGCGCAAGCTGGAGGAGCAGGCGGCGCATGACGCGCTCACCGGACTGCCGAACCGCCGCTACTTCGACACGATGTTCGTGCACCTGATCCGGCAGGCCGTCCGCGAGCGCAAGAACATCGCCTTGATGATTCTCGACGTCGATCACTTCAAGTATTACAACGACTGCTACGGTCATCCCGCCGGTGACGACTGTCTGCGGCGTGTCGGCCGCTGGCTCAAGGAGGCCATGCGGCGGCCGCAGGATTTCTGCGCCCGGATCGGTGGCGAAGAGTTCGCCGCCGTGTGGTTCGACGCGCAGATCGCGGCGGGTCCGCATCTGGCGGAGAAGGTCCGTGCCGGCATCAGCGAACTCGGAATACCGCATGTCGCGTCCCCGACCAGCGCCGTAGTCAGTGCCTGCGGCGGCCTGGTGCAGCTGGCCAGTCCTTCGCAGGAGGACGCGTCGACCGAGATCGCCACCGACATGATCCTTCGCGCCGACCGCGCGCTGTACCAGGCCAAGCGCAGTGGCCGCGACCGCCTGATCGATGCCGACGCCTCGCCGCAGACCCTGCCGGTGATGCCTCCAGTCCACGAAGCACGCCGGTACCCGTAGCCCGGACGAAGTCCGGGGTGATGCTCGGTCGAGACGAAACATCTCCGGACTTCGTCCGGGCTACGAGACCTACCGGTAGGTCAAAAACTTCGCGCGCTCGCCTTCGAAGTGCCCATGCTCGTTGAGCGTCGCCAGGAACCGGCCGCTCTTGCCGCACACGATCTTGCTGATGCCGGCATTCGCGAGACGCCAGTTGAACGGCGCATATCGCGATTGCGGAAACTCGAGCAGGCTCTGCGCGATCGCCGCGATGACGCCGCCCGACGTGAACACCAGCGCGGTCTGCGACCCGGCGAGCGAAGCCTCGACCCGTTCCAGCGCCGCCAGGCAGCGCCCGCGGTAGGCCGACCAGGTTTCGCGGTACTCGCCGTCGTAGATCCCCGATTGCCAGCGCGTCATGCCCTGCGAGAACAGCTCCTCGAACGCGCGCATGCGATCGGATGCCGCGCTCAGCGCGGCCCCCATGGCTTGGCGGTCCATGAAACGGTCGACGATGTCGACGTGATCGTATTCGTCGAAGCCGCCGTCGCCGAGCAGGGCCTGATCGTGCAGGCCCATCGCGTGGAGGCAGACGCGCGCCGTGTGCATCTGCCGCTGCATGTTGCCGCAGACCACCGCGTGCACCGCCGGCACGCGCTGCCGCAACGCGTCGCCGACGATGCGGGCCTGTTCGATGCCCAGCGGCGAGAGGCGGTCGTAGTCCGCCGAGCCGAAGTGCGCCTGGCCGTGACGGATGAGATAGATCGCACTCACGCGCAGGCCTCAGCCATGCCCGCGCTTGGCCATCTCGATGCGGGCGATGACGCCGCGATGCACCTCGTCGGGCCCGTCCGCCAGACGCAGCATGCGGGCCTGCGCGAAGAAGCCGGACAGCGCGAAGTCGCGCGACACGCCGCCGGCGCCATGGATCTGCATCGCCATGTCGACGACCTGCTGCAGCATCAGCGGCGCCGCGACCTTGATCGTGGAGATTTCCGTCATCGCGGCCAGCGCGCCGACCTTGTCCATCTTCCAGGCCGCGTACAGCGTCAGCAGGCGGCACTGGTCGATGGCGATGCGGGCATCGGCGATGCGCTCGCGATTGCCGCCCAGGTTGATCAGGGGCTTTCCGAACGCCACGCGCTTCGTGCCGCGGTCGAGGGCGAGATCGAGCGCCTGCTCGGCCGCACCGATGGCGCGCATGCAGTGATGGATGCGCCCCGGTCCCAGGCGACCCTGCGCGATCTCGAAGCCCATTCCAGGACCCTTGATGATCGCGGAGACGGGCAGGCGCACGTTGGTGAAGTGCACTTCGCCGTGGCCGTGCGGCTCGTCGTAGTCGCCGAGCACCGGCAGCATGCGCTGGATCTGCACGCCCGGCGTGTCGAGCGGCACCAGGACCATCGAGTGCTGGTGCTTGCGGTCGCGGTTCGCGTCCTCGGTGCGGCCCATGAAGATCGCGATCTTGCAGCGCGGATCGCCGATGCCGCTGCTCCACCACTTCTTGCCGTTGAGCACCACGGTGTCGCCTTCGACGGTCGCGGTGGCCTGCATGTTCGTCGCGTCGCTGGAGGCGACGTCCGGCTCGGTCATGCAGAACACGGAGCGGATCTCGCCTTCGAGCAGCGGCTTGAGCCAGCGCTGCTTCTGCTCGTCGGAGCCGTAGCGCCAGATCACCTCCATGTTGCCGGTGTCAGGCGCCGAGCAGTTGAAGATCTCCGGCGCCATCAGGCTGCGCCCGGTTTCCTCGGCAACCTGCGCGTATTCGAGGATCGACAGGCCCGCGCCCCACTCTGCATCGGGCAGGAACATGTTCCACAGGCCCTGCGCCTTGGCCTTGGCCTTGAGCTCTTCGACGCGGGGCGGAATCTTCCACTCGCGCCAGTCGCCGCCGTGGCGGGCATCGTGGATCTCGGCCCAGTGCTGCTTCTCCACCGGGAAAATGTGTTCCTTCATGAAGGCGCGGACGCGCTTGACGTATTCCTTGGCACGCGGGCTGGGTTCGAAGTCCATGATCGTTCTCCTGGTGAGGGCGCTATCGTACGGGCGGCCCTACAATTCAAGAACTGATTGTTCTGCATCCATCGTCATGAGCCGAATTCATGAATCCCAGGTTCTGCGCCGCAACGATCTGAGCCTGCTGGCCGTGTTCGACGTGGTCTACCGCGAACGCAACCTCACGCGAGCCGCGCAGCTCCTGGCGCTGTCGCAGTCCGCGGTGAGCCACTCGCTGGCTCGTCTGAGGGAACGCATGGACGATCCGCTGTTCGTGCGCCAGGGGCGTGGCGTGGTCCCGACGCCGCGCGCCGAGCAGCTCGCGCCCGGTGTGCAGAACGCGCTCGCCCGCCTCGAGGAGGCGATGAGGCCGGGCGCGGCCTTCGATCCGGCGCGCGATCTTCGCCGCGTGACCTTGGCGGTGCCGGACGAACTCGAGCCGATGGTGCTGCCGTCCCTGGCGCGGGCGCTGCGCGAGGCGGCGCCGCAGGCGGTCCTGGCAAGCGTGCGGCTGGACCGCTCCGCCCTCAGGACGGATCTGGCGGCCGGCCGCATCGACCTGTGCATCGACGTCGCGCGGCCCACGGAGGCCGAGGTCGTGCACGAGCCGTGGCGGCAGCACCGCCTGTGCGTGGTGTCGGCCAAGGCGCGCCGCCTGAACGTGGCCCGCTATCTGGCGGCGGATCACGTGGCGGTGTCGTCCCGGCGCACGGGACCGACGATGGAGGAGTTCCTGCTCGGGCGCCTGGGTCTGCAGCGCCGCGTCGCACTCCGGTGCCAGAACTACGAGGCGGCCTGCCGCGTCGTCGCGGAGACGGAAATGCTGTTGACGATGCCGCGCGAACAGGCGCAGTTGCTGCGACCGGCGCTCGGGTTCCGGATCCTGCCGCTACCGATGGAGTTGCCCCCGATCGACCTGCACCTGTACTGGCATCGACAGGCGCAGGATCTGCCCGTGCAGCGATGGCTGCGCGAGCGGCTCGCGGGCGACGTCAGTCGGAACTGAGTACGCGCTTCGACGAGGTGGAGCGCGCGGCCCGCAGGCGCTCGGCGCGATCGGGCGAGGGCAGGGGCAGCAGCACCGGTATCGCACAGAGCACCAGGATGGCGATCACGCGCACCGCGGTGTCGAGAAAGGGGAACAGCATGGGATCGGGCATGTCGGCTCCTGATACGTCACCAGCTCAGGGCGGACATCGGTGGCCGCGGGAAATGGGTCTGCGCCGACCCTTCCGGTACAGACGGCAATGTTCATGCCGCCCAACCCTAGCCCGGACGAAGTCCGGGGTTCCTCTCTCCAGACGAAAAGGCCCCGGAGTGCGTCCGGGCTACGGGCGCCGTACCGGATCAGGGCGCGTCAAGTCGGTGCGAAT
>CAZXXM010000124.1:0-2797 GCA_964644715.1 uncultured Salinisphaerales bacterium | reverse complement strand
TGCGTCCGGGCTACGGGCGCCGTACCGGATCAGGGCGCGTCAAGTCGGTGCGAATCGACTTCACGCACACCGTCGACGTTGCGGGCCGTCTCGACGGCGCGATAGACCATCGACGCCGATTCAGCCTCGCCGATGAGCTGCACCACGCCGGCGCGCGTGCGGACTTCGAGCGGTTCGCGCACCTGCAGGCGCTTGTCCGCCGCCAGCGCCGCCTGGACGTTGGCGGTGATGGCTTCATCGGTGGATGCACTGCCTTCGGCAGCAATGCTCGGAACGGCGGCGAACAGCGAAACGGCCGCCAAGGGAATCAACAGGACACGATCGAGTTTCATGGGGCACTCCTGGGGTGGGTCACGATCCGCGTTGCGGAGGACCGGCATCCTTGCCGGGATCCGGCACTGCCGGACCGAGTCGAGAAGCGCCGTTGGTTCCCCACTCGTGCACTACTTTACGCCAGCCCTCCCCAATTGGATTCGCGTCGGCCCTGTTGCAGTGCACCAGAAATAGAAAAGGCCCGCCAGCGAAAAGCTGGCGGGCCAAGGGAGGCCCTCTAGGAGAGGGAGAGAAG
Source organism: uncultured Salinisphaerales bacterium (assembly GCA_964644715.1). Taxonomy (GTDB): domain Bacteria; phylum Pseudomonadota; class Gammaproteobacteria; order Nevskiales; family Nevskiaceae; genus Panacagrimonas. The sequence goes on along the minus strand of CAZXXM010000124.1, from coordinate 2,229 downwards.
CGATTCAGCGCGTCACTGCACGACGATGGTTCCGGTCATCGAGGGGTGGATGCTGCACTCGTACGTGTAGATGCCGGCGGCCGTGAAGGTGCGGGTGTAGGTCGCTCCCTTCTTCATCCGGTCGCTGGCCGCATCGGAGAACTTCACGAAGTGATTCGAGCCGTCCTGATTGGTCCACGTCACCGTGGTGCCGACCGGGACCGTCAGCGAGGCCGGCGAGAACGCGAAATTCTCGATGACCACCGAACTGCCACCCGCGGTCGGAGCGGCCGGTGCCGGTGCATCTGCAGCCGGAGGAGGAGGCGCGGCGACCGGTGAATCCGCGGGAACCGGGGGCGCCACCGTGACGCCGCCACCAGCGGATTCGGTCACCTTGAGCTCGACGCGACGGTTCAGCTCGCGCCCTTCGTCGGTGTCGTTGGTCGCCACCGGCATCGATTCGCCGTAGCCCTTCGTGGTCATGCGCGACGACGCGATGCCCTTCTTGCTCAGGTAGTCCTTGACCGACTTCGAACGCCGATCCGAAAGCGCCTCGTTGTACGAATCGGAGCCCTTGCCGTCGGTGTGCCCGCCGAGTTCCACCTTGATGTCCGGCCGCGATTCGAGCGCCGTGGCGACGCCGTCGAGAATGCTCTTCGCATTGACGGTGAGCGTGGCCTTGTCGAAGTCGAAGTTCACGCCGCGCAGCACGATCACGTCGCCGACGCCGCAGCCGTCGAGGCTGATGGCCTGGCCCGGGATCGGCGGCGCGCACTTCGGTGCGGGATCCGTCTCGTCGCCGTCATCCGCTGAGCTGCAGCCCTTGTCCGCCGGGAAATCGATCAGGCCGTCGCCGTCGTTGTCGAGGCCGTCGCTGCAAACCGGCGGAGGCGGCGGGGTTTCGACGACCGCCATCACCGGCGGTGGAGGCGGCGGTTCCGGCGCCTTGCCGAACGGGATGCGCACGCCGAGGTTGAACAGCGGCTCCTTGTACTCGTCGTGACTGTCGTCCTTGGAGTTGGACTGCGCGTGGTACAGCGCCTCGGCACGGATGCCGAACGCGTTCTTGAACAGGAAGTCCCAGCCCAGGCCGACGTTGAACAGCGTCTCGTCGCCGCCCATGACGTCGAGGTGCAGGTAAGGGCCCCCCGGGCCCTTCAGAAAGGCGTTCGCACCGAAGCCGCCGCCCTTGATCTTGGTGCTTTCGCCGTCGTCGTCTCCCTTGTACTTCAGGAACGTGCCGCGCAGTTCGAATTCCGCGTTCTTCGACAGCCGCGTGCCGAGTGCGAGCGTTCCGCCGAAGGCGTCGTCGGCGTGGCGATCCTTGTCGGACAGCACGTACGTCGCCATCGGCGCGATGTAGAAGCGGTTGTCGTCCTGCGCGAGCGCAGCACCGGATCCGAAAGTGGTGAGAACGGCGAGGGCCATCAGGCCTGGCCGAAATCGCGAGCGGATCCCAACTCCGAAATTGTTCATGAATTCCCTTTATGAGTTCTTGAGGAAGACTTGCTACGCACCGACCGCAACCGCGGGACAAAAAAAAATCCACCCGCTCCTGCGAGCGGATGGACGTCGGTGTCCTGCGGGTTGGCAAGGCGGCTATGACTCGCTGCACCCTCCGTTCCGAATTACGCAGGAACGGCATGCGCCATAGGCAGCAACAGCCGTGCCATTCCAGACGCTCCGCTGCGAGCGCGGGCGACTGCCCCGTGTTGGAACCGCGGCACTGAAACAGGGCGAATCGAAGGAACGGCGATGCCGTGAATTCATGAACGCCCGCGCGCGCTCGCGTGCTTAATAAGCGCTCGGCATTCTTCTTGATTCATGAAGGGGCCGCAGCACCGCCACGAAACCCTCATGCGGTGCTGCAGCAATGTTGGCATAGCGTTTGCTGCCACTGTTACGTGATCCCGCACAGGGGGATCACGGCGGTAACCGATCCAGCAGTGTTGCCGGATCAGCCGGACACCAACGTCCACGTTGTTGGCTTGAAACAAGCCAATGCGTGGACGTTTTTTTTGATTTTTTCGCGCGCCTGACAAGGGAGTCAGCCGATCTGCTCGCGGAAGGGTTGGATTGTTTTCTTTTTCTACTTCTAGAGATCTAAGACCAAGGAGTTGGGGCGATGAAACGTAACGAGCGAGCGGCACGAACCGGAAGCTTCCTCAAGGCTGCGGCGATCCTCGCTGCAGGCCTGTTCAGCGGGAACGCGGCGGCGGGTTTCTACAACGACGGCAAGGTGCTGCTGAC
>CAZXXM010000123.1:3046-8728 GCA_964644715.1 uncultured Salinisphaerales bacterium | reverse complement strand
CGTCGAGCGGCGTCCAGCCCACCTTGTAGAGCACGTCCTCGTTGCGCACGAGCGTGGTCTGCGTCTCGTCCACCAGTACCAGGTCGGCCCAATAGCCCTCGCGGATGTAGCCGCGATCGATGACGTTGAACAGCTCGGCCACCGCGTGGCTGGTCTTTCGCACCAGCGTGTGCAGGTCCAGCTCCTTGCGCCGCACGAGCTCGAGCCCCATCTGCAGCGCGTGCTGCACCAGCGGCAGGCCGGACGGGGCCTTGAAGTATTCGCGGCCCTTTTCCTCCAGCGTGTGTGGCGCGTGGTCGGTGGCGATGACGTCGATGCGGTCCTCCATCACCGCGCGCACCAGCGCCACGCGATCGGCCGCCGTCTTGATCGCCGGATTGCACTTGATCAGCGCGCCGCGCGTGGCGTAGTCGGACTCATCCATCAAGAGGTGATGCACGCAGGCTTCCACGGTGATGCGCTTGCCCGCCACCGGACCCGGACTGAAGAAGCCCAGCTCGCGGGCCGTGGTCAGATGCAGCACGTGCAGTCGCGCATCGTGCTTCCTGGCCAGGTTGGTGGCGAGCTCGGTGGAGGCGTAGCAGGCCTCGGCGGAGCGGATGTGCGGATGTTCGGACCAGGGCACCGCATCGCCGTACTTGTCGCGCGCCTTCTGCTCGTTGCGCTGGATCGTCGGCGTGTCCTCGCAGTGGGTGACGACCATCAGCTTCGAGCGCGCGAAGATGCCGTCCAGCGTGCGCGGATCGTCCACCAGCATGTTGCCGGTGGATGCACCCATGAAGACCTTCACGGCACAGGCCTCGTCGCGCTGCAGGGCCGCGATCTCCTCGAGGTTGTCGTTGGCGCCGCCGAAGTAGAACGCGTAGTTGGTGTGCATCCGTCCGGCCGCGCGGTCGTACTTCTCCGACAGAAGCGCGCGCGTGGTGATCGCCGGATTGTTGTTGGGCATGTCCATCACCGACGTGATGCCGCCCGCCACCGCTGCCGAGGACTCGGTGGCGAGGTCGCCCTTGTGCGTGAGGCCCGGCTCCCGGAAGTGAACCTGGTCGTCGATCATGCCGGGCAGCAGCAGGTGGCCCTGCGCGTCGAACACGGGCACGCCGACGCGGGCCGGGATGGACGCGGCGATCTTCTGGATGCGGCCGTCGACGATGGCGATGTCGCCGTGCGTGATCGTGCCTTCGTTGACGATGCGCGCGTTGGTGATGAGGAGACTGGTCACGGGGATTGTCCGGTGGTGCGCTGGCGGCCAGTTTAAATCGCAAGAAGCGACCGCGTGCGGGCCCTCGGCGCATCAACGCGGCCTCGACAACGCACGATCGTGCGTTCCGACTGCATCCACGCGCGGCCGGCGCGAGTAAGTCACCTCGTTCCCCCTACTTCCCCACTTTCTCCGGAGATCGTCCGCATGCCCTCGTTCCAGAGAATCCTCGCGTGCGGCGTCGCCGCCACGTGCGGGCTGACTGCTGTCACCGCCCAGGCCTCCAGCCACCGCGAGGCGCCGTTCATCGCCGGCTCGCCGAAGGTGGACGGCACCGATTTCTACATGTTCCGCAGCTACGCCAACGCCCGCAGCGGGTTCGTGACGCTGATTGCGAACTACCAGCCGCTGCAGGACGCCTACGGCGGTCCGAACTACTTCACGATGGATCCGGATGCCCTCTACGAAATCCACGTCGACAACACCGGCGACTCGCGCGAGGACATCACCTTCCAGTTCCGCTTCACCAACCAGTACGGCCAGGCCAGCATTCCGTCGCTGGGCGTGGTGGGTGGCAAGGTGCCGGTGGCGGGAGGTCCCGCGGGCGGCGTCCAGGTTCCGCTCGCCAACATCGGTCCCGGCAGCGGCGCGGCCACGGGCGCGTTGAACGTCACCGAGAGCTACACCCTCGCCGTCGTGCGCGGAAACCGCCGCAGCGGCAACTCGACCAGCGTCGCCAATCCGGCCGGCGGCAACACGTTCACCAAGCCGGTGGACAACATCGGCAACAAGTCGATCCCGGACTACGCCGGCTACGCGGGCCAGTTCATCTACACCGTGTCGATTCCCGGCTGTACCGCGACCGGCGCCAACGATGCGCGCGTGTTCGTCGGCCAGCGCCGCGAAGGATTCGTGGTCAACCTGGGCCAGGTGTTCGACCAGATCAACCTCAATCCGCTCGGACCGCGCAATTCGGCCGGTAACACCATCGACGACAAGAACGTCACCTCGCTGGCGCTCGAAGTTCCGATCGGATGCCTGACGAACGGCAGCGACCCCGTCATCGGTGCGTGGACCACTGCCAGCAAGCGGCAGGCGCGCCTGCTCAATCCGGTCCCGGCGGGCCCGGTGCGCACGTCGATGGGCCGCGGTCCGTCCGTCGAAGGCGGCGCCTGGACGCAGGTGTCGCGCCTAGGCAGCCCGCTCGTCAACGAGGTGGTCATCGGCATCACCGACAAGGACAAGTTCAACGCCAGCGAGCCGCGCAACGACGTGGCCAACTTCGGCAACTACGTGCTCTATCCGACGCTGCCGGTGCTGGTGAACGTGCTGTTCAGCGTCCCGCCGCCTGCGACGCCGCGCAACGACCTGCTGGCCGCCTTCGTCACCGGCGTCACCACCGGTCCGAACGACACTGCGGCGCCGAACTTCAAGTTCACCGCGCCGGCGAACCTGACCGTCCCCGGCGAGATGCTGCGCATGAACACGGGCATCGCGCCGGTGGTGCCCGGCGCGGCGGGATACAGCGATCTCGGGTTCCTGGGCTGCGACCTGGCTGGCTTTCCGAACGGCCGCCGCGTGACGGACGACGTGGTGGACATCGCGCTGACGGTGGCCGAGGGCGCCCTGAGCGGGACCAACAACCTGCAGACCTGCAATCTGTCCGGCGCCACGCCGACGGTCGCGAATCCCGGGGCGGTGGTCAACGACGGGGCGCTTCCCGACCCGTCGCAATACCTCGTGGCATTCCCGTACCTGAACACCCCGCTCCCGGGCTCGCCGTAAGGAGGCGCCATGCGAACGAACCCATCGCGTCGACGCATCCGCCTGCTGCTGCTCGCCGCGCTGCCGGCGGGTCTGGCACTTGGACTCGGCGCCTGCAACGACGACGACAACAACGGCAGAACCAGCACGGTCTCGTCCGTCGCCAGCAAGGAGATTGCGCAGAGCACCGCCGAAACCACGGACCCGATCCTGCTCAACGACCTGATGCTGTCGGACCGCGACAGCAACGAGACCGACGCGCCAGGCGCAATCTGAGGGCAGCTCCCTTCCATGCCGCCCGACAGCCTCCCCCGCTCGATGCGGGGGTATTTTTTTGCGCTGCTCGCGCTCTTCGCGAACGGCGCTCTTGGCGCACCCTACGTGCCGGCCAGTGACGACACGGTGATCGAGCACCTGTCGCCGGACGCCCGCGGCGATGCGCTGAGACGCCTGGCACAGCGGGACCGCGCTGCCCGGCCCGACGGCGATCCCACGCTGCCGGTGACGCTGGCGCGCCGCTACATCGAACGGTCGCGCGTCGAAGCCGATCCGCGCCTGCTCGGGTATGCGCAGGGCCTGCTCACGCCGTGGTGGTTGCGCCCCGATGCGCCGCCCGACGTGCTGCTCCTGCGCGCCACGATCAAGCAGGCGCGCCACCAGTTCGACCGCGCGCTCGAGGACCTGGAGCGGGTGCTCGCCCAGCGCCCGGACGATGCCCAGGCCTGGCTCACGCGCGCCACTGTGCTGCGCGTCCTGGGACGCCACGGTGACGCCGCGGCCGCCTGCGCGCGCCTTCAGGCGCTCGCGCCCGGGTTCGCCACGACCGTGTGCGCCCTGGGCGTCAGCGGCGTCTCCGGCGGATTGAAGGCCGCGATCCCCGCCATGCAGGCGCTGGAAGCGCAGGCCGACACGCAACCCGCCGCGGTGCGGGCCTGGTTCGACGCCGAACTGGCCGACATGCTGGAGCGCGCCGGCCGACGCGGCGAGGCCGAGCGCCGTTACCGCGCTGCACTCGCCCACAGCCCGGGCGAACCCGGCCTGCTCGCGGCCTACGCCGACCTGCTGCTCGACGACGACCGGCCGGCGCAAGCCGCGGCGCTGACCGCTGCGTTTCTGCGCATCGACGCGCTGAGCCTGCGCCACGCAATCGCCCTTCGCCGCCTGAACGAGGACGCGGACGCCCAGGTCGCGGCGCTCGCGGCCGGATTCGCCGCCGCGCAGGTTCGCGGCGAGGACGTGCACCTGCGCGAAGAGGCGCGCTTCGAACTCGAGGTCCGCGGCCGGTCCGACCGCGCGCTGGCCCTGGCGCAACGCAACTGGGCCGTGCAGCACGAACCCGCGGACGCGCGCCTGCTGATCCAGGCCGGCGACGCCGCCGGCCGGCCCCAGGCGGCGCAAGTGGTCCGGGACTGGCTGCGCACGTCCAGACTCGAGGACGCGCGGATTCCACCGGCCGCGGAAGCGTCCCGGTGAGGCCCTTCCAACGCGGCATTGCGGCCGTCGTGATGCTGGCGGCGACCCCGCTGGCCCACGCCCATCGTCCGAGCGATGCCTTCCTGACACTCGACGTGAAGGAGCGCCAGGTCGCGGGCCACTTGGAGATCGCGCTGCGCGATCTCGATGTCGCGGCCGGGCTCGACGGCAACAAGGACAGCCAGCTCACCTGGGGCGAGGTGCGCAGCGCCCGGCCGCGGCTGGAAGCCTTGCTGCTCGGGGCGCTAAGGCTCGGTGCCGACGGTGCGCACTGCCCGCTGCGTGTCACCGACCTGCGCCTCAACGATCGCGTCGACGGACGTTTCGCATGGTTCGCGCTGGACGGTCGGTGCGAACGCCCGCCGGCGACGCTCGAGATCGACTACCGGTTCCTGTTCGACCTGGATCCGACGCACCGCGGGATCCTGGTGCTCAACGCCGGCGGCACCGCCCATTCGGCGGTACTCGGACCGGACGATCCCCCGCGCAGGATCGGGCTGGCCGGTCTCTCGGCGTGGAGCGCGTTTCGCGACTACTTCGTCAATGGGGTCTGGCATATCTGGATCGGCTTCGATCACATCCTGTTCCTGCTCGCCCTGCTGCTGCCGTCCGTGCTGCGTTTCGCCGACGGTCGCTGGACGCCGCAACCGCGCCTGCGTCCGGCCTTGTGGGGCGTGTTCGGCGTCGTCACCGGCTTCACGCTCGCCCACTCGGTGACACTGAGCCTGGCGGCGCTCGGCGTGCTGCGGCTGCCCGGCGCCCAGGTCGAGTCCGCGATCGCGTTGTCGGTGATGGTCGCGGCGCTGAACAATGTGTGGCCGGTGGTGGATCGCTCGCGCTGGGCGATGGCATTCGTCTTCGGCCTCATTCACGGCTTTGGCTTCGCATCGGTGTTGGGCGAGCTAGGCCTGCCGACCGACATGCGCCTGCTGTCGCTGGTGGCCTTCAATGCCGGCGTCGAGGCGGGTCAGCTCGCCATCGTGGCGGTCGCGGTGCCATTCGCGTTCCTGCTGCGCGGAACCGGGTTCTATCGCAGCGGCGTGCGCATCGTCGGCTCGCTCGCGGTCGCGGCGCTGGGACTCGTGTGGCTGCTGCAACGAACCGGCCTGTGGCACGTTGCCTGACGCCATCCACCGCTCCATCGTCCATGCCTCGTCCGATCACCGCCCGATTGCCGTTGGTCCTGCTTTTCGTCGCGCCCGCGCTTCAGGCACACACCGACGAGAGCTTCGCGGCCGAGGTGC
>CAZXXM010000123.1:0-3036 GCA_964644715.1 uncultured Salinisphaerales bacterium | reverse complement strand
AGACCATCGAGATCCTCGCCACGCCGGCAGGCGTCACGCCAGCCGCATCGGCCGGCCACGTCGGCCGCGAGGAGATCGAGGCAAAGCCCACGCAGCGCATCGCGGACCTGCTGGAACTGATCCCCGGCTTCATCGCCACGCAGCACAGCGGCGAAGGCAAGGCCAACCAGTACTTCGCGCGCGGCTTCAATCTGGACCACGGCACCGACTTCGCGGTGTCGTTCGAAGGCGTGCCGCTGAACCTGTCGTCGCACGGACACGGGCAGGGCTACCTGGACCTCAATTTCCTGATCCCGGAACTGCTCGAGGGGTACGACTACCGCAAGGGCCCTTACTCGCTCGCGGACGGTGACTTCGGCACCGCAGGCAGCGCGGAACTGCGCCTGGCCGACGGCGCGGAAGATGCGGTGACGCTCGGTGCCGGCGAATACGGCTCGCGCACGGGCCTGGCAGCGGGAAGCATCGACGCGGCCGGCGGTACGCTGATCGCGGCGGCAGAGCATGCACTCGACGACGGCCCCTGGCGGCTGGACCAGGACCTGCGCGCCACCCGCGGCTTGCTGCGCTTCGTTCACGGAAGCGCCGAGGCGCAAACCACGGTCACCGCGATGGGTTACGACTCGCGCTGGACGGCAACCGACCAGGTGCCGCGCCGCGCGGTCGAGGACGGACGCATCGAGCGCTTCGGCTTCGTCGACGATGGCCTCGACAATCGAACTCATCGCTACCTGCTGGCGTTGCGCCACGAACGCGGCAGCGGACCGGATACCTGGACCATCAATGTCTGGGCGCAGGACTACGAGCTGGATCTGTTCTCCAATTTCACCTACTTCCTCGACGATCCGGTCGCCGGCGACCAGTTCGAGCAGTTCGACGATCGCTCGATGGCCGGCGGCAGTGCCACCTTGCGGCGCAACCTCGCGGACCCGGCGATTGCGCTGGCGCTAGTCGCGAGCATCGAAACGCGCTACGACCGCGTGCACCGCGTCGGTCTGTTCCGCACCCAGGACCGACGGCGCCTTTCGACCGTGCGCGACGATTCGCTCGACGACTGGCGGCTCGGAGGATTCGTCGGGCTCGAGGCCAGGCCGCTTCCTTGGCTGCGCCTGACGGGCGGCGCGCGCGTGGATCGCTACGCCTTCGACGTGTCGCCGCGCGGTGACGGCGCCGGCGTGGAGGGCGACGAGGTCCAGGTGAGCCCCAAACTTTCCAGCGTTTTCGGTCCCTGGTCAGGTACCGAGCTTTTCATCAACGCGGGCCGCGGCTTTCATTCCAATGATGCCCGTACCGCCGCCGGCGATCCGGACTTCGACGCGCTGGTGTCTGGTACCGGATACGAAGCAGGCCTGCGGGTCCGGCCGCTCCACGGGATGGTCGCGTCGCTGGCGCTGTGGACGCTCGAACTGGACTCTGAACTGGTTTATGTCGGCGACGCCGGCGAGACCGAGGCCAGGAGCGGCAGCCGGCGTCGCGGTGTCGAGGTGTCGATGCGTTGGCACCCGCGCCCGTGGCTGGGCATCGATGCCGACTGGACCGCGACGCATGCGCGCCTGAGGAACGCGCCGGGCGCGGACCGCATCCCGAACGCGATTCCTCAGGCCGGCCGCTTCGCGGTGGCGCTGGCGCTGCCGCGCAGCTTCGATGCGGCGATGCAGGTCCGGCATTTCCGCGGTGCGCCACTGTCCGAAGACGGCGACATCACGGCCAGCGACGCCACCCGCGCGGATGTGCTGCTGCGCTGGAAGGTCGGCCGGCTGACGCTGCGCACGGAGTTGCTCAACGTGTTCGATGTCCGGGATTCGGACATCGAATACGCCTATGAATCGCGGCTGGCGGATGAAGCTGAAGGCGTCGACGACATCCATTTCCATCCCGCGCTGCCGCGCATGCTGCGCGCCAGCGTGCGCCTCGCATTCTGATACCGGCGGCAGACCCTCAAGCCGGCGTCAGATCGCCCGCCACGGCCTGCAGGATCGCCAGCGCCGCGACGCCCGCCGTCTCGGTGCGCAGGATGCGCGGACCGATCCGCACGCCGACGCAGCCGCAGGCCTGCGCGAGGCGGATCTCCTCCGGCGACAGCCCGCCTTCCGGGCCGACGACGAGGCTGAGCGGGCCGGATGCGTGCGACGCCGCGTCCACCAGTCCGCGCGTCGCCAGGGGGTCCAGGATCAGTCGGCTGCTGCTTCCCGGCCGGCCCAACCAGTCGGCCAGCTTCGCGACCGGCTGCAGGACCGGTACCCGCGTGCGGCCGCTCTGCTCGCAGGCCGAGATCATCACGGCGCGCCAGTGGTCGATCCGCCGGGCCTCACGCTCGCGATCCAGGTGCACGTTGCAGCGCTCGGTGACGACCGGGACGATCGCACTCACGCCCAGTTCCACCGCCTTCTGCAGCGTCCAGTCCATGCGATCGCCCTTGGAGATGCCCTGCACCAGGGTCAGCTCCAGCGGCGACTCGCGCGAGACGTCGTGAAAGGCCCCGATGCGGACCGTCGCCGCGCGCTTGCCCACCGATTCGAGCGTCGCCGCATATTCGCCGCCGCGGCCGTCGAACAGCACCAGCGCCTCGCCGGCCTGCATGCGCAGCACCTGCACGAGATGACGAAACGGGCCTTCGGGCAGTTCGAGAGCCGCGCCCTCGGCGAGCGGCGCGTCGACGTGGACGCGCGGGTCACTCATCGCGGGTTGCCGCATCGATGGCCTCGATCGCGATCTTGGCCATCGCCTCGACCTCGCGCGGCTCGATCACGTACGGCGGCATGAAGTAGATGACATCGCCGAGCGGCCTCAGCAGCACGCCGAAGTCCTTGTGCGATTTCAGCGCGTGGCGATAGGCCCGCAGGCCACGACGCTCCGAGGCCGGGAACGGCTGCCGGTTGCGCGTGCTCTGCGCCAGCTCGATGGCCAGGATCAGTCCCTGCTGGCGTACGTCGACGACGTAGCGATGCGAACGCAGCGGCGCCGTCGACGACCACAGGAACTGCCCCAGCAGGCGCGTGCGCGCGATCCAGTCCTGCTCGGCGAATACATCGAGCGTCG
>CAZXXM010000122.1:0-8751 GCA_964644715.1 uncultured Salinisphaerales bacterium | reverse complement strand
GTGAACATCGAGTCCTCGTACTTCACTTCGAAATCCGAGATCGCGTCCTCGTTGGTCATCGTCGTCACGAAGTAGCGCTTGGACTGCAGGTCGTAGATGGTCTCGGGAATGCCGCTGACCGTCGGGATGAACGGGATGGTCAGCAGGTGCGCCTCCTGCACCTTCCACAGATCGCCGCGGTTGTCGTAGCAGTCGACCACCGCGATCGCCCAGGAATCTTCGTCGAGATAGAACCGGCGCTTGCCGAAACGATGGCGTTGGCCGCTCTTGAGGGTGGCTTCCACGACCCACACGCGGTGAAGCTCGTAGCGCGCGAGATCCTGGTTGATGTGGCCGGGCCGGATCACGTCCTTGTACTTGAACGTGGGGCTGTTGAGCATCCACGAGTTGTACGGAATCAGGAGTTCCTTCTTGCCCACCAGTTTCCAGTCGAAGCGGTCGAGCGCGCCGTTGAAGACGTCGATCTGGTCGTTGAACTGCTCGCCGTCGGAGCCGATCGACGGGGTGTCGTAGCCCACGTCCGGTGCGCGATTGACGCGGGCCAGCCCCGGCGAATAGATCCAGGCGTTGCGCGTCAGGCCGGGATTTCCGGCGGTCTCGTGCACGAGAATCACCTGGCCCGCGACGCGCGGCGGTTCGAGCACTTCCTGAAGGTAGTACGCGAACAGTCCGCCGGTCTGCATTTCGGCGGGCTCCTTGAGATTTGCGTACTTGAACTTCACGTCCTCGACCAGCTTGCTGATCTTGTACGTGCCGTCGGGCTTCACGATCGCCTGATTGTTGTAGCGCTTCACCGCGGTGCCGCGGAATTTGAGCTTGTGATTCCACAACGGCTCGGCGCCCGATGTTGGGATGGGGAACGGAAAGCCGAGCTTCGCGCCCTTGATTTCATCGGTGCCGGTCAGGCTCGCGGACGTCGCGTTGGCGACGGTGGCCTTCAGGATTTCGTCGGGGAAGAACGCGTTCCGATACGAGGGAAACACGATCATCTTGTAATCGGGATAGGTCTTGAACAGCGCCTTGTGGCCGTCGCTGAGCTTCGCCTCGTGCTCCTTGAGATTGGCCTGCGTGATGACGTACAGAGGCTTGATGGAGTCGAGCGTGCTCGTCGCGTTGCCGGGCGTCTTGTACTCGAGGAAGCCTTTCACGTACGAGGGCATGTACTTCATGACCAGCGCGTTGGCCTGCACCCGCGTCTTGGGATCGTCGATGATGCTGACGATCTCCAGCACGCGGCCCACGTCGAATGCGGCCACCATGCGGGACATGAAGGCGTCGCCGTCACTCTTCTTGAGCTCGGCGATGACGGCGACGATGTCGTCCTTGATCTGCGGCAGCTTGAGCTTGCCGGCTTCCACCTGGCCGATGAGCGCGTCCACGCTCTTGCCGCCGCGGCCGGAGAGCACCTTGTCGAAGTCGGCCTTGAGGGCGGGATCCGACGACAGCATGGCTTTGACGACGGCGATGACCTGCTTGGCCTTGGCCGGTTCAGTGTCCATGATCGCCTGGGCCTGCGTGAGGATGTCGCCGGTCACGGCGGGATCGCCGACCATGCCCTGGATGTCCTTCACCAGCCGCTTGCGCAGATCCTCGAGCTGGGCGCGCGTCATCTTGAGCATGTCGGGTGCAAACGCCGCCTTGCCGACATAGGCCGGGACGCTGCCATCCTTGTTCCCGGCGCGCTCGGCGCCCACTTCCGTGAGGTCCTTGCCAAGACGCGCGGCCTGGTCGGCAGGTGCCGCGGCGCCGGCAGTACCGCAGCCGAGCAGACAGGCCAGTGCGAAGCCAGCGCGCTTGTTCACGTCGTCTCTCCCGTTTCGTCGTCAGGACCGCGCGGCGAGCATTCACCGGCAGGCCATGAACCACATTATCCCTTCCGCCACGGTACCGGTCGCGAACGCGAGTCCCGGCGCCGGCGGGCTACCATTGCCGGACCAATGAGAGAGATTCGCCCAAGAAAAAAGCGCCCGGAGGCGCTTTCTTCTCGACACTGAATCGAGATCAGAAGTTGTAGGTGAGGCTCACCGAGAGATTGTCGCGATCCTGCAGCGCGTTGTCCTTGCCGTCGAAGTACTGATACAGCAGCGTGCCGTTCAGCGACTGACCGATTTCGAACTGGAAGCCTGGAATGACCCAGCGGTTGCCTTCGACATAGTTCTGCACCGGGAAGATCGTGGTGCCGTAGATGTCTTCGAACCAGAGCAGCGTGGGCTTCACGTTGATGCCCGAGTTCATGAAGTTGCTGTAGTTGAACTGGAGCAGGAAGCGCAGACCCGCGGCGAAATCATCCGCGAAGCCGTCTTTCTGGCGCGTCGGGTTGATTCGTGCCACCACGTCGAGTGCATTGCAGTTCGTGCCTGCGGCGAATCCGGTGCAGTCAGCCCCCGGGCTGGGATGCGTGTGCTCCAGGTTGCCCTGGAAGTAGATGTCGCCCTTCTCGGGCATGTCGATGATGTGCGTGAAGCCGAATTCCGCGAGGAAGGTCACGTCGTCGGCGCCCAGGGTGCTGGGGAAGAGCTTCAGTGCATTGACGACGAACTGGCCGACCTTCAGTCGCTCGTAGCCCTTCACGTATTCGCCGGGCTGGTACTCGTCGCCGTTGGCGATGGTGCGGCCGCGATACTGCGTCAGGAAGGACGGGATGAACGTCTCGGCGCCGGGCAGGATCGCACCGGTCGCCGGGATGTTCAGACCCAGCTGGCTGAGCAGGGCATCGACCGCCGGCGGCAGGCCGCTCGATCCGAGCGTGACGTCGCGCTGCGCGAAGGCCTGCTGGTAGCCGGCGAAGAAGACGTCCGAAATCAGCACCTGTGCCGGAAGATTCGGGCGATACGAGTATTCGCCGGAAACCGACCATCCCAGCGCCGTCGTGTTGAAGCTCACGCCGAACATGCGGATGTCCTCGGGGTAATCGAGGAGCAGGGTCGACGAGTTGATGGGCAGCGGTTCGCCGGCGGGGTTCGAGTTGTTCAGCAGGTAGGGGTTGAACACGCCCGCGGTCTGCGGCGCGATGCAGCCCGCCAGCGAGGTCAGCGCATCGCCGATGCCGTTTCTTCTCAGGCAGGTGGCCTGGGCTTCGATGATCGAGAAGTAGGGAACGCGGCTGTGATAGTTCAGGAAGTAGAAGCCGAACTCGGTGCCGTCGTTCAGATTCTCGGCGTACCAGTTCACGCGGACGCCGAACTGGTTGCCGTCCTTGGCCGGACGGCCGTTTTCCTCGACCGGCGCGTTGCGCGTGCTCGAGGAGAGCAGGCGGAACGGCAGGGCCGGGATGTACTGGTTGTCCGGATCTTCCGGGAACTGGCCGAGACTCAGCACCGGCCGGTAGGTGTCGATGCCGGCGGGATCGGCGCTCGAGAAGAACGTGCCGCTAGGCTGGACGCGCGTCGTGTCCCAGTCGTACTGGTACATGAACTCGGCGCTGACGTTGGTGACGATGTCGGCCGTGAGCAGCACCATGCCCGTGGGCACCGCGAGTTCGTTGAGATTGAAGCCGGGCTGCAGCGCGAGGATCGCGTCGAGCGGGTTGATCGCGTCGAGCGTGTTGAACAGGTGCAGGTTGGCTTCGCCCCAGCGGAGCCGCTGGTTGCCAACCGCCAGCGAGAATGCACGCTCGCCGATCTCGAAATTGCGCAGCAGGAAGGCTTCACGGAACTCGCCCTTGAGACCGGACCGGCCCTGCACGCTGTTGCTGCGGCGTTCGCTGGACGGTTGGTACTGCGTGTTGGTGTGCTTGACGTCAAGGTTGTAGTTGGTCTCGTCGTAGAAGCCCACGTAATTGAGCTTCAGCGTCCAGTCGCCCCAGGTCGCCCCCAGCTGCGTGTTGATCTTGAAGATCGACGACACCAGGTCGCCGTTGTCGTAGTTGAGATTGCCGTCGTCCATCAGCGCGGCGAAGTAGCCACCCCTGGCATTGACGAGGCGCTGGTTGGGGCCCGGATCGCCGAACAACGAGATGCAATCGTCGTCGTTGGGGCCGTAGTTGACGGTATCGCCGCCGCGATTGCTGCAGAGGTTCTGCTGCCCGGGAACGTTGAGCTTGCCGATCTTGCCGACGTCGCGGCCTTCCATTCGCCATGCCGCGCCGGCGGTGAGCTTGGTGTTCCACTGGAACTCTGCGCCCCCATACTCGAAGTTGACGGCCTGCGCCGGGACCATCATCCCCAGGCCAGCGGCCACGAGGCCCAATCGAGCCAGTGTCTTCAGCATGTCCAAACTCCTCCGGATGACGGACCGGTTTTTTTGCGACGTTATAGGACTTCGCCGCGCGTCCCTTCCCGAGCGTCGGGTCCCTGCGATGTTAGGCCGGCCCTTCGATAAGGCCAAGCCGCGCGCGACGCGCGAGACTCTGCGCCGTGACCGTTTGCGTGTATGACCTGCCTGACCGTCCGCGATGTCGCCATGGCCGATTCTCGCGCCTGCTGCGCCCGGATGCGGAAAGCGAACTTGTTAGACTCGCGCCGCATTTTTCTTCGCGCGAATTTCCGATCCGGAAAAGCCGGCATCGCGCGCAAGCGCCGGGCTCTTAGCTCAACCGGTTAGAGCAGCGAACTCATAATTCGTTGGTTCCGGGTTCAAGTCCCGGAGGGCCCACCATTCTCGAAGTGCCGCTCGGCTGACCGCGCCATCCCGCGGGCACAAAAAAGAGCCCCGCGAACGGGGCTCTTTCTTGCAACTCGCTTCGGCGAATTACTGCGCCGGGGGCGCTTCAGCCGGGGCAGCTTCCGGAGCCGGCGCGGCTTCAGCCGGAGCAGCCTCGGGAGCGGCGGCCGGAGCGGCCTCGGGGGCGGGAGCAGCCTCAGGGGCGGCAGCCGGGGCAGCCTCTTCCTTCTTGCCGCAAGCCGAAAGGATCAGAACAGACGCAAGGCCCATGGCCAGGAACACGTTACGCATTGTTTAACTCCCAGTGAAAGTCGAATGTCGCCGCGTAACGGATAGCAGACGCGGTCGGCCGAAAATTATCCAGCTTTTTGCGCAGTGCACAAGTGCAAACCCCGCGGCAAGCGTATGGCGCGCACGCGCTGGATTCAAGTCGTTTTGCGTCGAGCCCGCGGGTGGGCAGCGTCGTATACGCTCGCGAGTCGTTGGAAATCGACGTGCGTGTAGACCTGCGTCGTGGACAGCCGCGCGTGACCGAGCAACTCCTGCACGGCCCTGAGATCGCCGCTTTCCTCCAGCAGATGCGTGGCGAACGAGTGGCGCATGCGGTGTGGATGCAGCACGGTTTCGAGACTGGAACGACGGGCCCAGTAATGCAGGCGTTGCGCCAGCGTGCTGGTCGAAAGCCGGGTGCCGTTGCGGCCCACGAACAACGCGGGTTCGTCGGCTGCTGCGAGATTCGCGCGCACCCTCAGCCATGCGGCGATGGCTTCGCGGGCGGGTCCGCCCACCGGAACCAGTCGCTGCTTGCTGCCCTTGCCGGTGACCCGGACTTCCGAATGATCCGCGCTGAAGTCCGCTTGCGAAAGATTCAGCAGCTCGGCGCGGCGAAGGCCGGAGGAGTACAGCAGTTCGAGAATCGCGCGATCTCGCTGGGCCTCGACGCCGTCTGCTTCCACGGGCGCCTCCACCGCGGTGCGGGCCTGTTCGCGCGTCAGGGTTTTGGGTAGCGCGCGCGCCTTCTTCGGCGCGCGAACCTCCGTGGCGGGGTTATGGGTGAGCCAGCCCTGTTCGATCGCGAAACGAAACCAGCTGCGCAGGCTCGAAAGATGGCGCTCCAGCGTTGAGGGGTCGCGGCCGTCGCGCCGCAGGCGCCCGGCGTAGCTGCGCACGGCCTGCGAGTCGAGCCGCGCGAACGTGTCGATTCGTACGGCCGCGCACCAAACGAGAAACTGGGACAGGTCGCGCGCGCGTCCGCCGACGGTGGCCGGTGAAAGGCGCCGCTCGAAGCGCAGATGGTCGAGGAAGCGCGTCCGCGCGTCCGCGAGCACCGGCGCTTCAGACGTCACGCGAGCTTGGCGCGAATGGCGGCGGAGACGAGCTCTGCCGTCATGTCCAGGAACAGACGTCCCTGGCGGGGCTGGAAGCGCTGTGGATCCTTGGAAGCGAGCACCAGCATGCCGAGGTTCTTCTCTTTCTCCAGCGGCACCACGGCCGCCGACTGCGGCAACTCGGCAGCCTTGGGGAACAGCAGCTTGGCCTGCGCCGCGGCCAGCGGGCCGCATTCGATCAGCTTGGTGCGGAAGAAATTGTCGAAGGACCGGGCAATCGGGCCGTCCATCTCGAGCCGTACGAGGCCTTCGATGTTGGTGTGCTTGAGCAGCGGGCCGACGATGCCGACGAAGACTTCGTCGATGCCGAAGTCCTCGCGCATGCTGGTCTGCAGACCCAGGATGGCGCTGGCCAGCGTCGGCGCGCGGATCAGCGAGCGGGCGAGACGATGCACGCTGGTGGCGCGGCGTTCGTTGTCGCGTGCCGTTTCGAGCAGATTCCCGAGACGATCCTCGAGCTGCTGGCTGCGGCCACGCAGGATCTCGACCTGGCGCTCGATCAGCGATACGGCCGAGCCGCTGGCGTGCTGCAGTTCGAGCGTCTCGAGCAACTCGGGGAATCGCAGGAGGAAATCGGGATTGGCGCGCAGATAGGTGGCGACTTCCTCGGCGTTCAACGCCGATGCCGGGGCTACCGTGTCGGGAGTCGCACTCATGCCGGCATTCCTCTGCCGGTCCAGATGGTCTGCGACGATCCCTTCATTCGTTCCATTCCAGTTCTCCGGTGAAAACGGTCTGAGCCGGCCCGGTCATCAACACGGGCTGCTTCTCTCCGCTGGATTCGATGATCAACTCGCCACCGCGCACCTGGACGGTGACGCGCGGATCCAGCCGGCCCCACGACTGTCCGACGGCGACGGCCGCGCAGGCGCCGCTGCCGCAGGCCAGCGTCTCGCCGGCGCCGCGCTCGAACACGCGCAGCCGCACCCGGTCACGCGACACGATCTGCAGGAAGCCCACGTTCACGCGCTCCGGAAAATCCGGATGCGGTTCGAGCTTCGGCCCGAGCGTCTCCACCGGCGCCAGATCGACGTCCGCCACTTCCATCACCAGGTGCGGATTGCCCATGCTCACGGCGCCGAACTCGATCCGCTGACCGTCGACGTCGAGAACGTAGCGCGCCCGACGCTCTGCAGCTTTGAACGGGATATCGCGCGGCTCGAAGCGCGGCGCCCCCATGTCGACGGTGACCTGGCCGTCGTCGCGACGCTGCAGTTCGAGGATCGAGGTCCGCGTGCGCACGCGCAGCCGAGGCTTGTCGGACAGGCCTTGCTCGGCGACGAAGCGGGCCAGGCAGCGCGACCCGTTCCCGCATTGGCCCACTTCGGAGCCGTCCGCATTGAAGATGCGGTAGTCGAAATCCACGCCGGCTTCCGACGGAGCTTCCACGACGAGCACCTGATCGCAGCCGACGCCGAAGCGCCGATCCGTGAGCCGTCGCAGCAGCGCAGGGCTCGGCGCGAAGCGCGCGCGCGTGGCGTCGATGACGACGAAGTCGTTGCCGGTGCCGTGCATCTTGGTGAACCGCAGGTGCATGTTCGGGGTGCGATCTGGAGCGTTCGAAAGGTCGCCGGGCGACTGTTACATTCTATTGTCTTTCATGCAGCCCCACCATCACGAAACGGACGGATTCGATGCGTCAGCAGGCTTTGCGAGACCATAGCGGCGGATGTCATTGCGGTGCCGTTTGCTTCCGATTCCAGGCGCCTGCAAAGGTGCTCGTGCAGCGTTGCAATTGCTCGATGTGCGCGATGACGGGCTTCGAGCACCTGATCGTTCCGGGCTCGCAATTCACATTGCTGAGCGACCCGGCGGCGCTGGCCACCTACACGTTCAACACGGCCACGGCCAGGCACCTGTTCTGCCGCCGTTGCGGCATCAAGAGCTACTACGTGCCGCGCTCGAACCCAGACGGGTTCTCGATCAACCTGCGCTGCGTCGACCGCCGTTCATTCGACGCGATCGAGTACGAGGACTTCGACGGCCAGAACTGGGAGCAGCACGGCGCGTCGCTGGCGCACCTGTCGAAGAACTGACCCGCGGCACCGAGCCCTCAGCGTGCCGTCCAGGCGCCGTCGATCTGCAGCGCGCTGCCGCTGACCGACGCGCCCGCCGGCGAACACAGGAACAGCACGAGATCCGACAGTTCCTGGATCTCGACGAAGCGCTTGTTCGGCTGCGCTGCGAGGATCACGTCGCGGATGACCTCGGCCTCGGGCTTGCCGTGAGCCTTGGCCTGGTCGCGAATCTGGTTGTCGACCAGCGGCGTGCGCACGTACCCCGGGCAGATGGCCACGCAGGTGATGCCGGTCTCCGCCACTTCCAGTGCGACGGTCTTGGTCAGGCCGACGACGCCATGCTTCGCTGCGACGTATGCCGCCTTGAACGGCGACGCCACCAGGCCGTGCGCCGATGCGATGTTGATGATGCGGCCCCAGTTGCGGCGCTTCATGCCCGGGAGCGCCGCGCGGATCGTGTAGAAATTCGAGGACAGGTTGATCGCGAACGCCTCGATCGGCGAGACATGCTGGATGCCGGCGTTGTTGACCAGCACGTCGACCGACCCGAGGCTCGCTTCGGCCTCTTCGACCATCCGCGTGATCTCATCGGGGCGCGTCATGTCGGCCGCCGAGTACGCCACCTGCACCCCGGTGCGTCGTGCCAGTTCCGCGCGCAGGGCCTCGATCTGCTGCGCATCGCCGAAGCCGTTGAGCAGGACGTTGACGCCCGCCTCGGCCAAGCCCGTGGCGATGCCCAGTCC
>CAZXXM010000121.1:6277-8760 GCA_964644715.1 uncultured Salinisphaerales bacterium | reverse complement strand
TGCAGGACTATGCCGACAAGCACCTGCCGAACTGGCGCGAGCAGCTGCAGAATTCGCCGGACAAGGCGCCGACCTCGTTCAAGCCGTTCGTGCAGCGCCTCGCGCTGGCGAATCATCGGCGCATCAATGCGGCGGCGGTGGCCAATCCGGTGGGCCTGACAGCGCTGGCCCTGCTGGCCAGTCCCGAGCGCGCGGTCTCGCAGGCGGAGCTGATCGAACAGGTGGGGCACCTGATCTGGCTGCTGAAGGGCCGGCCGTACAGCGACACCTTCGCAATCCCGGAGGCCTCGCCGAAAGCGGCCGTCGACTGGGCGATCCCGATCGTGCGCGCGGTGACGGTTCCGCATCCCTGGGGCGATCTGTACGCGCTGTCTGATCGCGATGCGGTGCTGCTCACCTACGCGCGCAACAATCTGCAGCACCTGTTCGCGCTGCCGAGCCTGATCGCGAATTTCTTCCGCACGCGCGGTGCGCTGCCCGAGGAGCTCGTCATCACCGGCTGCCGTGCGCTCTACCCGTTCCTGCGCACCGAGTTCTTCGTGCGCTGGGAGGCGGCGGAGGCCGAGGATGCGGCGCGCGAGACCCTGGGCGTGATGCTGAATCTGGGTTTGCTGGCGCGACGCGAGGACGGCTGGCTGGTACGGCCGGACGTCACCGCTCGCGAGTTCTCGATCCTGTCGATGCTCGGCCGGGTCATGGGTGAAACCCTCGAGCGCTATTGCATGACGACCTGGCTGCTCGCCCACCAGCACCGTAGCCAGGCCAGCATCGCGCGCGGTCGTTTCGAGGAGGACTGCCGCCTGCTCGCCGAGCGCATGGCGGTGCTGACGGGCCGCGATTCGCCCGAGTTCTTCGACAAGACCCTGTTCCGGGGTTACCTCGACACCTTGATCGACGTGGGCCTGGTCAGCATCGGCGAGGACCAGAAACTGGTCATGGACGAGCGGATCCTGAAGATCGCCGAGCGCTCGCTCGAACTGCTGTCGGACGACTCCCGCCAGACGCTGCTGCAGCTGATTTCGCGTCGTCCGGCGGCTCCTGTTGCGGGGGCCGTTCAGCCTCCGGCGCTATAATCTGCGGCGATTTACCCGAATTCCGGCCCCGGCCGGCTCCCCCCCCACAGGAATCCCCATGTCCAAGACTTTCCGCCTCCTGGCCCTCAGTGCCTGCGCAGGCCTGTTGTTCGCGTGCGCCAAGAAGGAAGAGGCGCCCAAGCCGGTCGAGCTGACCAGCGATGCCCAGAAGTTCGGTTACGCCATCGGCGTCGACCTGGGTAATTCGCTCAAGCCGGTGTCCTCCCACGTCGACGTGGCTGCGCTCAAGCAGGGCCTCGACGATGTCAGCTCCAGCGCTACGCTCAAGCTCGACGACGCGGCGCGCGAAGCGATCAAGGCCACGGTTTCGAAGACGATGCAGGAGGAGCAGGTGAAGCAGCGAGAGGAAGCCGCCGCCAAGGCGCTGGCCGAAGGCGAGAAGTTCCTTGCCGAGAACGCCACCAAGGAAGGCGTGAAGACCACCGCCAGCGGCCTGCAGTACAAGGTACTGACCGAGGGTTCCGGTACGTCGCCGACCGCCGCCGACGAGGTCACGGTCCACTACAAGGGCACCTTGATCAACGGTGAGGAATTCGACAGCTCGATCGCGCGCGGCCAGCCGGTCACGTTCCCGCTCGGCAACGTCATCGAGGGCTGGACCGAGGGCGTGCAGCTGATGAAGCCGGGCGCGAAGTACCAGTTCTTCATCCCCTCGAAGCTCGGCTACGGCGAGCGTGGCGCGGGAGTGAAGATCGGCCCCAACCAGACGCTGATCTTCGAAGTCGAGCTGATCGAAGTGAAGAAGGCCGAAGCGCCGAAGAAGTAAGCGACGAATGTCGTGACGACGGCCGGGCATCGCCCGGCCGTTTTCGTTGCGGCATCCGAAGCCCGGCCGAAGTCCGGAATGTCGTTCATTGATCGAGGGGAACCCCGGACTGCGTCCGGGCTAATGGGGCGCCTCGTAGCCGAGGCGCAACCGGGGGGCTACGGGCTGCGTGCAGCGAGCTCGAGGCCTTGCCGGTGGAGCTTGGCGGCCTCTTCGAGGTTCTGGGTCTGCTCGGCGAGCCGGGCGAGTTCGAGATAGGCCGCCGGTGTCGGCTTGATCCGGATGACCGCTTCCAGGTAGCTGCGCGCCTTGCCCCACAGCTTGTTGGCGAGGCAGGCACGGCCGGCGGTGATCAACAGCTCGGGCTTCTCGCCGTACTTGGTCAACCACTGCTCGATGCTCGCCAGTTGTCCGAGTGGATCGGATGCGTGCAGTTGGCCGTACAGGTTCGCCAGGTCGCCGTCCCACTGGTTTTCGAGGACCGACGAGATCAACGCCGAGGCCTCGGCATGGGCATTGAGACGCGCCAGGCCGCTCGCGTACTCGAGCCGCAGCACCGGATCCTGTTTCAGCTCGCCTGGCGTCTGCGACCAGAGCTGCTTGAGGCCGTCGAGTCGTGCGTC